>JAJBTL010000285.1:6061-13122 GCA_020860865.1 Planctomycetota bacterium
TGTTCCTTGCTCCGGTTCAGTAATGCGTTCCCGTTAATACTCAAAAAATTTCGTCCCGATTAATACAGTACCAAAGCGACTGCAGCGCCCGGACTACGTGGCCCGGTCCACAAGGTATCGGGTGGTGCCGCCGTGCCTGTCGGTGGTGTTCATGGTTTGGACCAGCGGCAGCCAGATGCGGAATTCGGCGCCGCCGTCCGGGTGATTGGCCCCGTCCAACTCGCCGCCGTGCAGGGAAACCTGCTTTCTGGCGATGGCCAGGCCCATGCCGGTGCCACCCGGTTTTTCAGTGAAAAACGGCGCGAACATGCGTTGAAGCGCGGTCGGCGTCAGGCCGGGGCCGTTGTCCCGGAAAATGATTTCCACGCCATCGGTGCCGTGCGCAGCCTTGGCGTCAAGGCTGATGTCGAGCCGCCCGGCCCGGCCGTCCAGCGCCTGGAGACTATTCAGGCACAGGTTAATAAAATACCTCGGCCAATCGGTCGGAATCGCTCTCCACCTCCGGATCGGCGGCAACCGTGACCTGCATGGCCATTGTATCCGCGTCGTCCCGCATCCGCACCACCTCGACAATCTCCTGGAGAAGGCCGCCAAGACGGCGCTTTTTCAGGCGGAGCCGTTCTTCCCGGGAAAAGTCGAGGAAGCGTCCGACCACCCGGTCAAGCCGGTCTGATTCCGACAGGACAACGCCGACCAGCAGCCGGTTCTGGCTGTCCATGGGGAACGACTCGCCAATCTCCTGAATCGCGCTCCGGAGCGACGCCAGGGGATTTCGTATCTCATGGGCCAGCCCGGCCGCCATAGTTGAAATGGCGGTTGTGCGTTCGAGATTCCGTTCCGCCTTCTCCATCCGTTTCCGGAGGCTCAGATCGCTCACAAGAAAGAGGAGGCCGTGGTGAAAATTCCCGTCCCGGCCAAGGTGAAGCCCGGAAACCCGCGCCTCGAACGGCGCCCGGTTGTCGTCCGCGTTGCCGTCGGAATGGATGACGAGGGCGTCGTCCCGCTTGTTCTCCAGGAGTGACCGGAGGTCGGGCAGATCGCCGGCCGGGAAAATGGTGTTCGCGAACGATTGCAAATCCCCGCCCGCTCCCGCCTCCGGGAAGAGACGGAGAAACTCGTCGTTCAGATACAGGGCCTTGCCGTCCGCCGCCACCACCATGACCCCTTCCATCATGGAAGAGAGGACTTCCTCGTTCAGGCGCTGTTCAATGAAAATCCGTTCGGACAGCACGCCAGACAGGTACGACACGACGAAAAACAGAACGGTCAGGATGAGGAGGGTGGCAACCACCGTGTGCCAATCCGCCGGCGGCAACGTCTGGAGTATCCCGGGGTCGTAGAACGTCAGTTCCGGATGCTCTTCCTGAACGCCGGCCTGGGCATAGCCGGCGGCGATACAGGCTACCCCCAATGTGGCGATGGACGGGAACAGCGCTGTCAACCGGCGCGGCAGCAAGGCCGCCGCCATTACCAGGATAGGCAGGTAAAAGGGAATGAAAATCGACGTAAATCCGCCGCTGGCGAGGATGACCCGGGAGAGGACGGTGAGGTCGAACGCGTAGGTGAACGCGATACACTGGTCCAGCCACCGGCTGTTCCGGCCGAGAAACACGATGACCATATTGATGACGAGCGCCGCCACCATGATGTATATCGACTGGCCGGGCCGGTAAAATCGGGCCGGATCGCCGTAATACATGTGGTGGACGAAATAGCCGATGATAACCAGGTAGAGGATAAGCCTGATCATCACCACCCAGCCGAGCGACCACATGCGGGAGAAGCCGGTTCGTTTTGTCCGTGCCGGATGGTTCGTCATATGTTTTGCTGGAGCGAAAGAATCGGAAGAAAAATCGCAATCACGATGGCGCCGACAAGGACACCCATCACGCAGATAAGAACCGGTTCAATAACCGAGGTCAGGCTGTCCACGGCGGTGTCTACCTGTTCGTCGTAGAAGTCGGCGACCTTTTCCATAAGCGCTTCCAGGGCGCCGGTCCGTTCGCCGACACTGGTCATCCGCACCACCATCGGCGGGAACACGGTGCTTTCAGACAATGGCGTCGCCAGCGACTCGCCCTGGCGCACCGCTTCCCGGCTGGCAAGGATGGCTTCTTCCACGACGCCGTTGCCGGCCGTGGAGGCGACGATGTCCAGCGAGGCCAGCATGGGAACACCGGACTTCAACATTGTCGAAAACGTCCGGGAAAAGCGGCTCAAGGCGACTTTTTGAAACAGTTCCCCGGCTATCGGCGCTTTTAGGAGCATACTGTCCAGGAAATACCGTCCGCGCGCCGATTTCCTGGTTAACTTCAGTGCGACGAGAAGCCCGACAACCAGCCCGACCGAGACATACCAGCGGTTGATGAGGGTGTCGGAAATGGCCATGACAATACGGGTCGGCATGGGGAGGTCCGCCCCAAGGTCGTCGAACATTTCCTTGAACATCGGCACGATAAAGGTGAGGAGGCCGATGGTTATAAGAAGAATGGCGGCGAGGGAGACGCCGGGATAGGCCATGGCGGAAATGATTTTTCGCTTGAGTGACGCCGTCTTTTCCAGATAGGCGGAAAGGCGCTTCAGGATGACGTCGAGTTCGCCTGAAGCTTCGCCGGCGCGGATGAGATTGACATACAAGGGCGAGAAAATCTTCGGCCATTTGGCCAGGGCCGACGACAAATCCGTTCCGGACCGGACGGCGGCGCGGACATCGGTGACGACTATTTTGAAACCGGGGTCGTCGGTTTGCTCAAGAAGGATGTCGAGAATTTCAATAACCGGCAAACCGGCTTCCACCATGGTGGCGAATTGGCGGGTGAAAATGACAAGGTCGTTCCCGGCCACGCGCGGTTTCGGCTTGCCGAGCGTCATCTGGTACCAGGGCTTTTTCGACTCGGCGATGGAAAGGACATTCAGGCCGTTCCGGCGTAACTGCTGCCGGGCGGCGGCCTGGTTCTTGGCGGTTATCTCGTCTTCCACCTTGTTCCCGGATGTGTCCCGGGCGACATACTTGAATTTGGCCACCGTACAGTCTCCTCCCCCGGCCTCGTTTTCGCCTGATCCGGTCAGTTCGTCCAGTCAGTCGATAAATTGGGTGGTACACGCCGCTCCCCGGTTGCCATCGCGAAGTTATTTCGTCAAAAGCGAATGACGCGTCGGGAGCGGTTCCAATCATAACCGTGACCGGAATGGTTGTCAACAAGCTCGTTCCGGAGAATTGAATTGGGAGAGTTGTCACACTGAAGCGTGCTGATAGTTCCGCTTTTTTAACCTGTACTCTTTATGCCTGCTTCAGGCTTGGGTTTTACGTTTTCGAAAGGGAAAAACGGCGGTGGTATAAACGGTGTGGCACGCTTCCCGGTTAAATGCCGTTACCAGGCGCGGCTCTTTTTTGTACCCTTGGCTTGCAGGCGGCTCATTTCCAAAAGTTCCGCCAGTTCATCCACCCGGGTGGTGGCATTGAGGGCGGTATCTTCGGTGATTTTTCCTTCCGTGACCAGTTGTAGGAGGGACGTATTCATCGTCACCATGCCGTTGTTGGCGCCGGTCTGGATGGCGGAATAGATCTGATGGATCTTGTCGTCCCGGATGTTGGCGCGAATGCCGTGGGTGGCAATGAGGATTTCCAGGGCGACGCAGCGGCCCTGCCCGCTCGCCAGCTTGAGAAGCTGCTGGCTGACAATACCTTCGAGCACAAACGACAGTTGCGTCCGGATCTGCGCCTGCTGGCCGTGGGGGAAAATGTCAATCACCCGGTTGATGGTTTGGACTGCGTCTGAGGTGTGGAGGCTGGCCATTGTCTGGTGGCCAGCCTCGGAAATTTCCAGTCCGAGCTGGACCGGCTCCATGTCGCGCATCTCGCCGATGAGGATGGTGTCCGGGTCCTGGCGGAGAACGTGCTTCAGGGCGTTCGCGAAACTGGCCGTGTCAGGCCCGACTTCCCGCTGGTTGACGAGACACCGTTTGTTCCGGTGGAGAAATTCAATCGGGTCCTCGATGGTAACAATATGCCCGTCGTCATGGGTATTAATGTAATCAACCATGGCGGCGAGGGTGGTCGACTTTCCGGAACCGGTGGCGCCGGTGACCAACACAAGGCCTTTTTGCAACTGGCAGAGGTTTTCAAACAGGTGCGTCGGCAGACCGAGTTTGTCGAAACCGGCGATTTCGAACGGAATCGTCCGCAGGGTGGCGGCGACGGCGGATCGCTGGTAAAAGACATTGACGCGAAACCGGCCGACGCCGGAAAGGCCGAAGGCGGTATCCAATTCCTTTTCACGCTCGAAACGGGCGATCTGATCAGGCTTTAAAATGGAATAGATCAATTCCTGCGAAGCGTCAGGCGTCATGACCGGCAGGTTGAGCGGCCGGAGCGCGCCGTTTATACGGATGCGCGGCGGACTGCCCGCCGTGAGGTGGAGGTCCGACCCCTTGTTCGCGGCGAGGGCGCGGAGAAGGTCTTCAATAGTGTAGGCGGTCTTGTCTGGTTTCTGCATGGTGGACGTTATGGCCCCGCGACGCTGCGACGGATGTATATACTGCGTACATTCACATGGCGCCAAGTGTACAAATTACCAGGTCATCAACCTACAAAAAAATCGTGCGCACCACTCTCCAGGGTGCGCACGGTATGGCGAGGCGGATGTGCTACGCCTTGATGTAATTGTAAATGTTTTCATAGTGGACGGCCGGATCCCGCCAGGAGAAGTCATAACGCATGCCGTTCCGCGCCAGGCGGTTGAACGCTTCTGGATTGTCAAACCACATCCGGACCGCCCGGCCAAGGCCGTAGTCCAAGCTTTCCGCCGTGGCGTCCCGGAACGAAAAACCGTTGGCCTCGCTCAGGCCTTTCCCTGAATTTTCGACATCGAACACCGTGTCCATCAACCCGCCCGTTTCCCTGACAATGGGCACCGTGCCGTACCGAACCGAAATCATCTGGGTCAGTCCGCACGGTTCGTACAGGCTGGGCACGAGGAACATGTCGGACCCGGCGTAAATGAGGTGGGACAGGTCCTCGTGATAGCCGATGTACAGGTTGACGTTATGATTGTCCCTGAGCTGGTGCTGGAGGGCAAGGAAGTCGTTGTTAACTTTCGGGTCCGGCGCGCTTCCAAGAAGGACAAACTGGGCATCCATTGTTTGGCTGGCGTGGATGGCGTGTTTGATGAGGTCCAGGCCCTTCTGGTGCGTCAGCCTGGTGACGACGGAAATAATCGGGCGCCAGGCGTCCCACAGTCCGAGCCACTCGCGGAGCGCCGCCTTGTTCCGGTACTTTTCGGTAAAATCGTCGCCGACGCTGTAGGTGGCGGCAATTTTCGTATCGGTCCTCGGGTTCCAGGTGTCGTAATCGATGCCGTTCAGGACGCCGCCGAGTTTGGCGCCGTTCTTCGTCAGGGTGGTCTGGAGGCCCCGGCCGCCGGCGGCGGTCTTGAGTTCGCCGGCATAGGTCGGGCTGACAGTCGTGACGAAGTTCGAGTAGACAATACCGGCCTTCATCATGTTGATGCAGTTTTTGTGGGTGTCGTCCTGCATGCGGTCGGGCGTCATGTAGTTTTTCACATCCAGACCGACCATGCCGAGGAGCTTGTCGCCGAAGCCGCACAAACCCTGGCATTCGTTGTTGTGGATGGTGTAGACGCAACGGGAGTTGTTCCAGCCCAATTTTTCATAAATATCCCAGAGGATGGGCGGAACAAGGCCGGTGGCCCAATCGTGGCAATGGATAATTTCCGGGCGGCGGTTTGTTTTGTACATAAATTCGAGGGCGGCCCGGGAAAAATAGGTGAAACGCTCGAGATCGTCGGCGTAGCCGTAGATGGCGTCACGTTCGGTATAGGTGCCGCCGGTGATGAAATTGACTTGCAGATCGCCGCCGACCTTCCCCTAGAAGACCTTTTCCGCCCGCCATTCACCGTAATGGGGACACCACAGTTCGCCATATTCCTCGTGGAGGTCTTCGATAAGGTCGTACCGCATCGAAGAGTACATCGGGCAGATCACCTCGACGCCGTGGCCGCGTTTCATCAATTCACGGCCAAGACCGAGGATGACGTCGCCGAGACCGCCGACCTTGGCACAAGGCGCGACCTCGGGTGTCACCATGACAATGTACATTCTGTTCTCCATGGGTACGGCATAGGTTGTGCCGGCTTCGTCGCCGGGCAAGCGATCCTTTTCCTCCCTGACATCGGTCAGGTAGGCACCTTGCGGTAAAAAGGCGCATTCTTCCGCCCCCCCTCCGGCCATGGTCACCGGCAGGGACTGTTCTTCCCGAGGGGCGGCGTAGGACGGCGTTCCCGGTGTGCCGTGGGGGGCGCCGGACAGCACGTCGAAAATCTGCGGCTGACGCTGCCAGTGCGGATTGTCCATTTCAATAGGCGGCGCCGAATGGTTGACCGGAGCCGGATCGGCCGGTTTCGGCGGCTGGACCGGTCCGGGAACAAGACGTGCGACTTCGGGCTCATTTTCACGACGGGCGCGTTCAACTGCCTCCGCCATGGCGCGAGCCTGTTCCGCCTGCTCCGCCATTTCCCTGGCGCGTTCGGCCGCCAGGTTTTCCTCGTTCCGGCGCGCCTCCTCCTCCCGGGCGAGGCGTTGACGTTCGGCCTCGTCCGCTTCCTCCCTGGCCTTGGCGACTTTTTCCGCCATGATACGGGCTCGTTCGACCTCTTCGGCCATTTGCCGCGCCCGTTCTGCCGCCAGATTTTCCAGACGGTGACGCTCCTCCTCCTCGAGTTGCAGCCGGGCCGCTTCCGCTTCCTTCCTGAGCCGCTCCTCCTCCGCCGCCTGTTCAGCCTCCTTGCGGCGCTTGATCTCGGCTTCAGCCTTCTGCCGTTCGGCTTCGGCCTGGCGAGCAAGCGCGGCGGCTTCCTCCTCTTCGCGGCGGCGGCGGGCTTCCTCCTCGGCCGCTTTTTTGGCTTGCTCCTCCGCTTCGCGACGGGCCTGTTCGGCCGCCCGGGCTTCTTCTTCCTCCCGGCGGCGCTTTTCCTCCTCGGCGCGACGTGCTTCCTCCTCGGCCGCTTTTTTGGCTTGCTCCTCCGCTTCGCGACGGGCCTGTT
>JAJBTL010000435.1:0-3449 GCA_020860865.1 Planctomycetota bacterium
ATAAGGCGCTTGCTTCGGAAAATTGCACCGTCGGATAATTCAGACAGAACCTAGGTATAATGAATATAGTTAATTAAGATAAAAAAGCTCCAACTCGGAGTGCGGTTTATCCATTGTTTTGTGGTAGTGTGGCGCCAGCGGAGACAGGGGGGCGCGAACCGATTGCGAACCGGTGGTGGAGTGATGCGGGCGGTTCCCGGCGCGTCGCTCCGGCCTGTCCATTATAGGTAATGGCCGGTGGCGTAGCTGTTCTTCTTTCTGGTTTGTCGTCGTGTGCTTTTTAACGATGCTGGAATCGCACTGTCAAAAATGCTATGATCCCGAGCTCCGGAACTTTTACCGCTCACAATTCGAAGAAGGACGTGGGCCGGGTGAATGTCAATTCCCGAAAGGACCTGAAGCTCGACAACTGGAACCGGGTGCTGGAACTGCTCCGGAACTACGGCTCCGTCGACGTTGCCGGGCTGGCCGACATTGCCGGCCTGAGCAAACTTACCATTACGAAAATACTTTCGTACTGGCGCGACATGGGCGTCGTCATCCCGATAGGGAAGGGGAACGCCAGCGGCGAAGCGGCGGGGAAAAAGCCGACGCTGTTCTGCGTCAATCCGGAATACCGGCTGATTTTTGTGTCGCAGTTGTACGAAACGTCGCTCCTCTCGGCGGTGACGAATCTCCGTGGCGCCGTTATCGCGAATGACAGGGTGAGTTATCCGAAAGACACCGGCCTCGATGTCATCCTCGGCTCCATGCGGGCGGCGTTCGACACCATGTCGGCGGAACTCAAGCTGAACGACAGCCGGTTCGCCGCCATTGTCCTCGGGACAAGCGGCATTACCGATTCGAAGGACGGCGTCATCGTCTATTCGCCGCACTTTCCGTCGTGGGGCTACAATGTTCCGGTGGCGGGAATGCTTCGGCAGATTTTCCCGAAAAGGTTCACCCTTCATGTCGACAACTGGGTCCGCTACCAGGCCTATGCCGAACTCCGCATCGGCCAGGCGCAACAGGTCCAGCGGTTTTTGGAAATCGGCACCGAACCGGACGGCGTGACGTCGGGCCTGGTGTGGGACGGCACCCTGGTCAGCGGGAAATGCGGCCTGGCCGGCGAAATCGGCCATATGCCGGTGGATTTGGAATCGGACGTCGTTTGTGCCTGCGGCGGGAAGGGCTGCCTCGAGCCGGCTATTTCACTCCTTCGGATGCAGGCGCGGGCCAGGGCGGAAGCGGCGAACTGGCCGGATTCGAGCCTCGTGCGCGGCCGCGACGCCTTCGCCATAACGTACCGGGATGTCTTCGCGGCGGCCGACGCCGGCGACGCCTTCGCCCGGACGCTCCTCGATTCACCGGCGAAGTACATGGCGGCGGCCATTTCCCATGTGGTCCAGGTCTGCGATCCGGAACTCATCATCATCCAGGGCGAGTATGCCGACGCCGGAACCTATTTTCTTGAACAGGTCAAGGACGGCGTGCGGAAACGGACGCTGCCGGGAATGGACAAGAATATTCGCATCCAATACTCGACGCTTGGGGACAAGCAGGGGCTTATCGGCGCGGCGCATTTTGCGGCGGATCAGTTTTATTCCCATTTGCAATAAACCGCGATACAGCGTTCCAACCACCTTGGTTTTCACGGTTCTGGTTCTCCTCCCGTTCCCACCATTACATCGCTGCCAACGATAAAAACGGGAGGAGAGCTTTTTCATTCCAAGCGGTGCCGGCTTGGTGTGTACTCACTTCCCGGTCGTCGAATCCTGCCAGTTTTATTCCAATTCAGTGAAATCCCTTCGCGGTACAACAAGCGCCACAGGACATATTAATCAGTAACCAGACCGGGCATTCACCCGGCTCCGACGGAACCTCGTTTCTTCCCGGAGCCGGTTTATTTTATTGAATTTCCGGGAATGGTTGTGATAATACGGTGGCGGTTGATGCGGCGTGGTGCCGCGCGTTCCAGCCTTTTTTTGCACCTTGTTGAAACGATTTGCCACGACTCATTCGGCGGACGAGTACGCGCTCACCGCCGCACGGATAAAGTATTGCCATGCGCATGAAAAACATTGTTCGCTTCTGCCTCGAGAATCCGCTCGTCGTCTTTCTCGTCACCCTCTTCGCCATCGGCTGGGGCGTTTATCATGCGCCGCTCAAGGGGGAAATACCCGGAGTCGACCGGAACCCGGTGGCGGTCGACGCCATCCCGAACCTCGGCGAAAACCAACAGATCGTCTTCACAGAATGGATGGGCCGGAGTCCCCGCGATGTCGAGGACCAGGTCACCTATCCCCTGTCCGTCGCCCTTCTCGGTATTCCCGACGTCAAGACTATCCGCAGTTCGTCGATGTTCGGCCACTCGTCCATTTACATCATCTTCGACGAAGGCGCCGACTTCTACGCCACCCGGACCCGCATCCTGGAAAAACTCTCGAGCCTGCCGGCCGGAACCGTGCCGGACGACGTGACGCCACGGCTCGGACCGGACGCGACGCCCCTCGGGCAAATATACTGGTATACGCTGGAGGGCCGCGACCCGGTCACCGGCGAGGCTCTTGGCGGTTGGAATCTGGAAGAGCTGCGTTCCATCCAGGACTGGCAGGTCAAACGGTTCCTCTCCGCCACGGACGGCGTCGCCGAAGTCGCCAGCATCGGCGGCTATGTCCGGGAATACCACATCGACGCCGACCCGGACGCCCTCCGCCTCGCCGGCATCAGCCTGCACGAGCTCCGTCTCGCGGCGGAAGCGGCCAATGAGGAAATAGGCGCCCGCACCATCGAACGGAACGGCATGGAATATGTCGTCCGTGGCGCCGGATTCGCAACGACGCTGGACGACTTCGCCGACGCCGTCGTCACTGTAAGGAACGGCACCGCCCTCCGTATCCGGGATGTCGGCACCGTCAGCTTCGGCCCGGCACCCAGGGACGGCGCCCTGGACAAGGGCGGGGCGGAAGCGGTCGGCGGCGTCGTCGTGGCGCGGTACGGGGCCAATCCGATGGCGGTGATTGAAAACCTGAAAGCGCGTCTCGCCGAACTTGGGCCGGGCCTTCCCGAGAAGACGCTGGCCGACGGGCGCGTCAGCCGGGTGACGGTGGTGCCGTTCTACGACCGGTCGTCCCTTATCGACGAGACCCTCGACACCCTGGACACCGCCATCAGCCAGCAGGTTCTTATTACCATCATCATTATCGTTCTCCTCCTGAAGAACCTCCGGACCGGCCTCCTCGTGTCGTCCCTGATGCCGATTGCCGTTCTTATTGGTTTCGGTTTGATGAAACTGTTCCGCGTCGACGCGAACATCGTCTCCCTGTCCGGCATCGCCATCGCCGTCGGCACCATTTCCGACATGGGCATCGTCCTCTGCGAAAACATCGTCCAGAAGCTGCGGCGGGCGCCTTTGGGCGTGTCGCGTCTTGACATCATCTACCACGCCACCGTCGAGGTCGGCGGCGCGG
>JAJBTL010000435.1:3459-13107 GCA_020860865.1 Planctomycetota bacterium
TTTCATGATGGTCGGGGCGGAAGGGAAATTGTTCAAGCCGCTCGCCTATACGAAGACTTTCGTCCTTATCGCCTCGATTGTGGCGACCTTAACCATTCTGCCGTCACTGGCGCTCCTCCTCCTCGGACGGTCGCGGCAGGCGCGGACGGAGGCGGAGGACGGCCGGGATAGTTGGGCGGACGTGGCGCCCGGCTGGGTCGGGCGGACAATCGCGTTTCTCCGGGAACACAGCCAGCGGACGCTGTCCGTGGCGATATCCCTGCTTCTCGCCTTTTTCCTCGCGTCGAACTGGATGCCGCTCGGCGTCGAACAGGGACTCGTGGTCAACTACTTCTTCGTCGCCGCCGCCATCTTCGCCATGTTCGGGTTTATCGAGGTGATTTGTTATTTTTACACGCGTATCCTCACCGCGTTTCTCCGCCATAAGGCGGCTTTCCTCGCCGTGCCGGTGGTGCTTTGCCTCCTGGCCCTCACCGCCTGGCTTGGCTGGAACCGGTTATGGGGATGGATTCCCCGGACCGCCGCCCGGGTCGGCATCGCCGAGGAACGCGTCCGGCTGGCGCGGCCGTGGGTGATTGCGTCTCACGCGTTTCCCGGGTTCGGGAAGGAATTCATGCCGCCACTCGATGAGGGATCGTTCTTGTCGATGCCGACGTTGATGCCGCATGCCGCCTTCTCCACCGTTGTCGAACTGATGGGCCGGCAGGATCAGTTGTTCGCCGCCGTGCCGGAAGTGGAACTGGCGGTCGGCAAGGCCGGGCGGGCGGACAGTCCCCTCGACCCGGCGCCGACGACGATGATCGAAACGATTATCAATTACAAAACGGAATACCTCCTCCATCCGGACGGCAGCCGGATGACGTCCCGGTTCGACCCGGACGGGCGCGACGTGTTCCGGGACGCGGCCGGAACGCCGCTCCTCGACCAGGACGGGAACGTCATCCCGATCGACGGCCGGTTTCTTCGGGGCGACGACGGCCGGCTTGTCCCGGACCCGTCCGGCCGGGCCTTTCGCCAGTGGCGGCCGTTCATTCGGAAGCCGGACGATATCTGGCTGGCGGTGGAAAAGGCCGGGCGCATCCCCGGCATGACCGGCGCGCCGAAGTTGTATCCTATCGAGGCCCGGAACGTCATGCTCCAGACCGGCCTCCGGGCCGCCATGGGCGTGAAGATAAAAGGGTCGTCCCTCGAGTCCATCGCCGAAGCGGCGATGGTAGTGGAACGGCTCCTCCGGGATGTCCCGGTCATCGACGCCATGTCCGTCGCCGCCGACCGGCCGGTGGGGAAGCCGTATATCGAGGTCCGCCCTGACCGCCAGGCCCTGGTCCGCTACGGCGTCACCATGGCGGATGTGATGATGGCGTTCGAGGCCGCCGTCGGCGGTGCGACCGCCACCACCGTCATCATGAACCGGGAACGGTACGATGTTCGCGTCCGTTACCCGCGTGAACTCCGGGACAGCCCGGAGGCGCGCAGCCGGGTGCTGGTGCCGACGCCACGCGGGCACGTGCCGCTCGGTGAAATGGCCGACATTGGCCTCACCGGCGGACCGGAAATGATAGCGGCGGAGGATACCTTCCTCGTCGGCTATGTGGTGTTCGGGCCGAAACCCGGGTACGGCGAAGTGGAAGTGGTCGAATCGGCGGCGGCGCGCCTCGAGGCGGCCAGGCTTTCAGGCGAATGGAAACCGCCGGAAGGGGTGACGTGGAGCTTTTCGGGAAGCTATGAAAACCAGGTGCGGAGCGAGAAGAAGCTGGCCGTTATCCTCCCGGCGGCGCTCCTCATTATTTTCCTCCTTGTCTACCTCCAGTTCCGCTCCATTCCGACGAGCCTCATTGTGTTCAGTGGCATTCCTCTGGCCCTGGCCGGCGGGATGCTCCTCCTCTGGTTCTACGGACAGCCGTGGTTTTTGGACTGGGACATCCTTGGCCTGTCGCTCCGGGATCTTTTCCAGATTCGCCAGTACCACC
Organism: Planctomycetota bacterium; assembly: GCA_020860865.1. GTDB lineage: Bacteria > Planctomycetota > SZUA-567 > SZUA-567 > SZUA-567 > JAJBSZ01. The sequence goes on from JAJBTL010000435.1 coordinate 5,430, forward strand.
TCAGTGTCGCCGTCTGGGTGGGATTTTTGGCCCTTTTCGGCATCGCCACCGACGACGGCGTCGTCATGGGGACGTATCTTGAACAGGTGTTCGAACGGGACGCGCCGGCGACGACGGAAGCGATTCGCGCCGCCGTTATTGAAGCTGGGAACCGCCGCGTCAGGCCGTGCCTGATGACGTCGGCGACGACGCTCCTGGCGCTTCTCCCGATCCTCACCAGCCACGGACGCGGGTCCGAAGTAATGGTTCCGATGGCTATTCCGTCGGTGGGCGGCATGGGGCTGACGCTCCTGTCCATGTTTATCGTGCCGGTGCTGTATTCGTGGCATCGGGAACGGCGGCTGCGGCGGCGACTGAAATAGTCGTTGCCGCTCTCAATTTGGAAAAAGACCGCCGCGACCGGTGCGGGTGAATCGCGGCGCTGATGCCTTCGGGCTTGAGGGTTCAACAATGAAAAAGACTATCGTGACGCGGTCGGCAGTGGCGCTTGGCCTGCTTGTCGTCTGCTGGCTGCTCCTTCCCGGCGGTCACAACCACTCCAGTGACGGCAGCGCTGTCGCCGCATCGGCGTCCGAGGCCGCCACGGCGGCGGGCGTGACCTGGTATTGTTCCATGACCCAGTGCGGCGTGTCGGGACTGCCGAGTCCGGGGAAATGCCCGAAGTGCGGCATGGACCTTATTCCGACCGATGCCTCGGCGCCGAAGACCGGTCCCCGCGAGGTCGCCTTCACGGCCGATGCGGCAAAACTCATTCGGGTCGAGACGTTTGCCGCCCGGCGCCAGCCCTTGGTGGCACACGTCGTCCTCTCCGGCAAGGTGGCGGAGGACGAGACGCGGCGCTCCGTCATCGCCGCCCGCTTCGACGGCCGAATCGAACGGCTCTACATGGACCACACCGGGCTCCGCGTCCGGAAGGGCGACCACATGGCGGACATCTACGCGCCCGACCTCACCCTCAGCCTGTCGACGCTCCTCAGCGCCCTCGACAACAAGTCCGGCTACTCGATTCTCGGGTCGCAGGACATCGCCGACATCCGCGTCCGGCTGTTGAACCGGGGCCTGACGGACGAACAGATCGACGAACTGTTGGAAAGCCGGTCCATGCGTTCCGTCTTCATGATTACGTCGCCGGTCAGTGGCGTCGTGGTCGAACGGCAGGCGACGCGGGGCCAGTACGTCAACGAAGGGACGCCCCTCTTTACCGTCGCCGACCTGTCCCGGGTCTGGGTGGAGCTGAATGCGTTCGAAAGCGATCTCGGGCTGCTCCGCTTCGGGCAGACGGCGCGGCTGGCCATTGCCGCCTTGCCCGGGGAGGAGTTTGACGGCGTTGTCTCGTTTATCGATCCGGTGATGGACGAGGCGACGCGTTCGGTCCGGGTCCGCCTCGACGTGGCGAATCCGCAGTACCGGTTGAAGCCGGGAATGCTCGTTAAGGCGGACATTGAAGTGCCGCTCGCGGACGACGGCTCCGCCGCCGCCCACGGCTATCCGGACGGCACCTATGTCTGCCCGATGCACCCGACCGAAACGGCGACGGAACCGGCGGACTGCCCGGTCTGCGACATGGCGATGGTGCCGGCGGAGAATGTGGACCTGGCCGAATCGCGTCCGGCCGGCGAACCGCTTGTTGTGCCGGAAAGCGCCGTCCTCTCGACTGGCCGGCGGAGACTTCTTTATGTCGCCGTCACTGACGCGGACGGGATTACCCGGTACGAAGCGCGGGAAGTGATTCCGGGTCTTCCGGCCGGGCCGTACCGGGTCATCCTGTCGGGCCTCGACGATGGCGAGGTGGTGGTGGCGTCGGGCGCGTTCCAGATTGATTCGGCCATGCAGATTCAAGGCAAGGCCAGCCTGATGCAGGCCGGCGGAGCCGGGCGCGATCCGTTCTTCGGACCGGGCAGCCACGACGGCGATCCGGCGCCGGGCTGGTACGCGGCGGCGGAACGGAGCGATTGGCGGCCGGCCGACGCCGTCCCCGGCTTCGACATGGAGACGCTGGTGGCCCGCTACCTCGAGGTGTCGAATGCGCTGGCGGCGGACGACGGCGAGGCGGCGCACTCGGGCGCGGTCAAGCTGGCCGGGTGGGCCGGGCAGTTCGGTCCGGCGGCGGGCGCCGACCGGGACGCGGCGTTCTCGGATCTTCTGGCCGGTTTGAAAGACCGGTCCGCCAGGCTCGACCGGGCCGACAGCCTTGACGCCCAGCGCCTCGCCTTCCGCGATCTCAGTGGGGTGATGACAACGCTTCTCCGCCGTTACGGCGCGCCGTCCGGGCCGGTGTTGTCGATATTCTGCCCGATGGCGTTCGACGAGGCCGGGCATTCTGGTTGCAGCGGGAGGCGCAGGTCAACAACCCGTACCACGGGCTGGAAATGCCCCGGTGCGGCTGGGAAATTGAAGAAATACCGGCGTCAGGAAGTTAACAACCAGGATTTCATTTCGACGCGGTGCGACGGGCGAGTGGGATTTTGAAATGCTTGTTACATGGCTGAAAAGGCCATACTGCCTTATGGAGATTGGTATGAAGAATGTTTTGTTCGGTGCTGTCGTGGCTGTGGCGGCTATTATCTGTTCAGGCCGGGCCGACGCGGCCGAAGCGAAGGCGCAACGGCTCTGCCCGGTGACGGGGACGGCGCTGTCCGGAATTGCATCGCCGGTCCGGGCGCGGGTGGACGGCTTTACCTTCCTCGTCGCCGACGAGGCGAGCCGCCAGCGGGCCGAAGCGGACGGCGCAGTCGTCTTCGCGGCGCTGGCCCGGAACGACGACGCGGCCGAACCGCTGTCCCAGGCCTGTCCCATCATGGGGAACCGGATCAACCGGCAGTTGTTCCTGGAAAAGGACGGGCGGCGCGTGTTCATGTGTTGCAAGAGCTGCACGAAACGGCTGCAAAACAATTGGGACAAATCGCTTGACGCGCTCCGGAACCAGGCCGAGGCAGGGGACCCGGAGGCGCTTCCGGAGATGTAATCCCCGGCGTGGCAGCCAGCGGAATAAATTCGACCGGCCCGGTGAAGACCACTTCCCCGGCCGGTTTCTGTTTCTCCGGACCACTCACCTAAGCACGGGACCTACAATGTGTAAGCGTTCATTGGACCCCCGCCACCACTGATTATTCACGCTTTTTATGTAAACCCGGCCCAGCCACGACGCATTATGACGCAATCACTACTGAAGGGATATCGTGACAGCGCGATAATAAACTTGCGGAGAAATATTAGAAGCGATTACAATGTTGGTATAATATCTTTCGTATCGGCGGGAACGCCTGTATCCGCATCACAACCAGTGGAGTGATTGCCGTGGAGTATTTTGTCGGGATTGACGGGGGCGGGTCCAAGACCCAGTACCTCCTCATCGATGCGGCCGGAACCATCCTCGCCCGGCGCCGGGGCGAGGGTAGTTCGTACAAGCAGACCAATGCTTTTTTCGTCGGGGAGCTGTTGCAGCGCGAGGTGGCGGCGCTTATCCGGAATATCGATCCGGCCGGGGTGGCGGGGGTGTTCTTCGCCATGCCGTGCTACGGGGAGAGCGTCCAGGAAGAACTCGACAAGGCGACGGAAACGATTACACGCTACCTTGAACCGTTTTCGGTGGCATACCGGAACGACGTCGAGGCGTCGTGGGCCGGAGCCTTCGCTCTGAGTCGCCAAGGCGTGACCATCCTGTCCGGCACCGGTTCGATGGCTATCGCCCGGAATCCGGCCGGGGAGACGGTGCGCTGCGGCGGCTGGAGCGAGATTTTCTCCGACGACGGATCGTGTTACTGGCTCGGCATCGAGACTTTACGCCTGTTCGCCCGCCAGGCCGACGGCCGCCGTCCCCCGGGGGGGGCGTTGTACCGGATTGTCCGGGAGCGGTTTTCTCTGCGGGACGACTTTGAGATAATCGACATTTTCCACAACACCTTCCTTGGCCGCCGGGAAATGGTCGCCGGACTGCAGATGATTCTTCACGACGCGGCCCGGGAAGGCGACGCGACAGCGCTGGCCCTGTACGAATGGGCGGCGCGGGAACTGGCCGACATGGCCTGTGGCCTTCGGTCGCATTTTCCCGATGGCGTGACGTTGCCGGTGTCGTATGCCGGCGGGCTGTTCCGGTCGGGCGACCTTATACTGCGGCCGCTCCGGGCCGAACTCGACCGGCTCGGCGGGTTCGAACTGGTCGAGCCGCTTTTGCCGCCGGTCGAAGGGGCGGCGCTCCTGGCGGTGGAGGCATTCGCGCCGGACCTCGTGCCGGCGGTGCGCGCGGGGCTCCTGTCCCCGCACAAATCGACCAAAGAGGAAACCGAATCAGCATCACCTACGACGAAATCATGGCGACGCCGTCGTCATTGGAAAAGACCGCCGCCTACCTGGCGGAACGCCGCGAGGATATACGGAAGTTCTTTTCCGGTCCGCACGACCGGGTGGTTTTCATCGGCTGCGGCTCGAGTTATTGCCTGGCGAAAAGCGCCGCCCGGATGATGCTGATGCACGGAGGGAAACCGGCTTTCGCCTTCACCGCCGGCGATGTCATGCTCCATCCGGACAGCTACCGTTCGGTGTTCGACAACGCCGCCGTCGTGACGATTTCCCGTTCCGGCAGCACCAGTGAAGTCGTCTATGCCCTGGACGCCATGCGGACGCGGAGCGCCTTCGACGCCCTCACCATCAACTGCGTGGCTGACAGCCTGTTGTCGGAACGGGGCGCCGTCGCCATCGACATGCCGTGGGCGTTTGACAAGAGCGTTTGCCAGACCCGTTGCGTGTCGTGCCTGTATTACACCGTCGCCAGCCTGGCGGCGATGGTCGGGAATAAGCCGGATATCATCACGGAACTGGCGCGGGCGGCCGGCAGTCTATCTGCCTTTATCCGGGACAACGAAGAGGCATTCGGTCGCATCGCCTCCGGGTCGTGGACCAACGCCGTCGTCCTCGCCGACGCTGAAATTTCCGGCCTGTCCGAAGAAGGCGCTTTGGCGTACCGGGAAATTTGCCAAGTACCGGGCGTCTTCTTCAATGTCCTGGACTGCCGCCACGGGCCGATGGTGCTCTTTGACGCCGAGACGCTTGTTGTTGTCCAACTGACCGGCGACGGCGAGCATGAACGGAAACTGGCGGAGGACGCGGTGGCGAAGGGCTGCCGGGTGGTCGCCGTGAGTGACACACCGATCACCCTGGATGGCGCGACAGTAATCGTCACCGGCGCCACTGGCGGACAGGTGGCGCGGGGCGTGTATTTTATCCTGGTGAACCAGTTCATCAGCCTGAGAAAAGCCGCTGTCACCGGCGCCGATCCGGACAAGCCGGACGGTTTGTTACCGTGGATTAAGTTATGACGACAGCGCCAATTGTCTGTTAATTCCGTGGGGCCTCCGAAAGGGGGCCCTTTACAATGGCACGGTCGGCATGGTGTCCGGGTCTGGAAGCCGTTCTATAACCTCGTCTCGCCGCCGTATACTTCGTCAAAATGGCCTCTCGGCGTATTTTAGACCAAAACACCGGGCAAATAATAAGCCTGCCGGCCATTTTTCCTCGTCTACGACGACGATCCGAAGTTTTAGAACAACTTCTGGATAGATAGTCGCATGACGAGTAGGATTCGTATCCGTATGGCGATGAAATGCGCTTGGTATTTTGTAAAAAAAGCGTGACAAGAAGTGTGATAAGAATACAGTAGAAGCAACCGGAAATCCACCCGGGAAATGATAATCTCCATGCACCGGTTCCCTGCGTCCGTCCATGCGTCGGCGGCGCCGCGAATCGTTTTCCTTCGACAGCTCCCAGAGACGCCGGGATAAAGGAATATCAGCATGCCGCGAAAAAGTAAAAAGGTGACGATGAAGGATGTGGCCCGCTTCGCCAATGTCGCCATCGGCACGGTCGACCGCGTCCTGAACAATACCGGTTACGCTTCGCCGGAAAAAGTGTTGGCTGTCAACCGGGCCGTGGCCGAACTCGGCTATGTTCCGAACCGCGCCGCCAGCGCCTTATCCCGCCACCGAACGGTCAACATCGGCGTCGTCTACCCGAACAAGGAAGTCTATTTCTGGGCCAAGCTGAACCGGGGCATCCAGTCCGCCGAGAAACAGTTCGGTCCCTACGGCCTCACCGTTGTCCGGGACTACTTCACCACCTACAACCCGGAGGAATAGGTCGCCTTTATGGAACGGTTTGTCGAACGGCACAACCTCCAGGGCCTGGCCTTTGTCCCGCTCCACGCCACCGCCTTCAATCCGCTTATCGACCGGGTCGTCGAATCGGGAATCCCGGTCGTCACCTTCGACAACGACGCGCCGGCCAGCCGCCGGCTCTGCTTTGTCGGCGAGGACGGCATCCGTGGCGGCCGCCTGGCCGGAAGGCTCGTCTCCCTCTTCCTCGGTGGCAAGGGAACGGTGGCGGTCCTCCGGGGACAGCCGAATTTCCTCATGATCCAGCAGCGCATTCTCGGCTTCACGGAAAAACTAGCGAAAGAGTTCCCCGAAGTCGATATCGTCCGCTTTTACGACATGTACGAGGAACGCGACGACACCAGCTATATGCGCCGGGTCAACGACATCCTGGATGAACTGGAAGCGATGCCGGAACCGGTCGGGGCGATATTCGTGTCGAATGCCCTCGTCAATTTCGTCGGCGTGTCGCTACGGCTCCGGGAACGGCTGCGGTCGGTGAAGCTGGTCGGCTTCGACTTCACGGACGAGACGGAGACGCTTATCCTCGACGGCACCATTTCGGCCGTGGTGGCGGCGGATCTGGAGGAGGAGGGCTTTGCCGCCATTCAAATCCTCTACGAATACATCTACGACGACAAAAAGCCGGAGAGCCAGCTCTACATAACCGACTTCGACATTAAAATCCGGGAGACAATGGAATAATCATGCGCCAAACAGGCAAGGGACAACGGTCCGGACGGAACCGTGGCGCCGGGACCTTCGCGGAGCGGGTCATCGCCTTCAACCAGTCCCTGTCCCTCGATGCCACCCTCCCGGACGGCATCCGGGTGATGAACCCGTTCCGCGAGGACGACTTCGCCCTGACCGCGTCGTCCGAATTTTACCGGAAGTATTACAACGACAACAATCCGCGCCACTTTATCCTCGGCATCAATCCCGGCCGCTTCGGCGGCGGCCTGACCGGCGTGCCGTTCACCGATCCGAAACGGCTCCGGGACCGCTGCGGCATCGATGCCTACCACGGACCTGACGCGCATGAACCGTCCAGCGTGTTTGTCTATGAAGTGATTCGCCGTTACGGCGGGGAAGAGGCGTTTTACCGGGACTTTTACATCAATTCCATCAGCCCGCTCGGCTTCACGGCACCGGGGAAACGCGGCGGCGAGGTGAACTGCAACTACTACGACCGGCGCGACCTGGCGGACGCGGTGACGCCGTTCATGGTGGACAGCCTGCGGCGGCAAATCGATTTCGGCATCGACACCCGGACAGGCATTTGCCTCGGGCTTGGGAAAAACGCCCGCTTTATCGAAAAGCTCAATGCGACGCACCAGTTCTTTGGCGCGATATTCCCTCTTAAACATCCCCGTTACATCATCCAATACAAATCGAAAAGCCTGGACGCATACGCTGACAAGTATGTCGCGACGCTGCGGTCAGTCGCGGCGGCGGGGTGAATAAAACGGCACCCGACGCAAACGTCGGATGCCGGTTTGAACACATATCTAAATTCACGGTCTTCCTAAAAA
>JAJBTL010000047.1 GCA_020860865.1 Planctomycetota bacterium
GGTAAAAGTTGAATCCCTCGCGGATTCTTAAAAATAATTCAGACAGAACCTAGGGGACTCGAACCCCTGTTCTCAGACTGAGAATCGATTTGAGGACTTTTTCCCAATTCCATGGTATACAATGGGTTACTCCGTAATCTATTGATATCGCGTAAGTTACAGATTTAAAAAACGCCAACATTCTCTAACATCCGTAAGTCTTCTCCAACAATTTAAAGTCATTTCGTGGTCAATTTCGTGGCCAAGGGCCTTTTCGCCTTTGGCCGTTTTCCGTATTTCTTATCAACGTCTTAAGGGGAGGGCGTTGATATGGAAAAGACGTTGTTTAATAAAAGCGAGGTAGCGGACCGGTTGCGGATCAGTGAGGGAACGTTGACAACGTACGGAAGCCGGTATCCGGTGTATAAGGCTGACAGCGCCGGTGTTTTTCATAAGGACCATGTCAGTATTCTTGAAAAAGTAAGGGCTAAAATATTGACACCTGAGGAAGGCCACGCGTTATGGCAATATCAGCGTCAAACAATGCGTCGGAATTTGCTCGGTATTTTGAATGCGACCAAAGCTTCGAAGAAATAAGTGGATATAAGGTGATGGTCGCTTGTGTCGGTTAAAGTTACGGTACCAAAACGGATGAGCGTTTACCGGTAGAACCGAGATATCTTTTCGGGCCGATTTTATAGACGGAACTGGAACTGGGCTTCTCTCCAGCCCTTGTCTTAATTTCAGTTGCGAGCCTGTCATGCTGAAGGTACCTAATTTTCTCTTCTTCAACTATTGGCTTTGGCCCTTCTTGTGCCAATTTACGGAGTAATTCTTTTTCCGCTCTTTCTCGACTCTCGGCAATAGCCTTCTCACGGGCCAGGGCGGCTTTTCGACTTTCTTCTTGAGCTATTTTGCGTTGAAGTTCTTTTTCGGCGCGTATTTTTTCCTGAGCAAGAGCCTTTTCTTTGTCCCAGGCTGTTGTGGTTGTCGGGAAAGAAGAACCGAATTGCCGGGTAGGGGGGGGTCAACAAGATAGTTTTCGTAAAAAACACGTTCGGCCGTAGATAACGCATTATCTCGGCCATGTAAAAGGTGTGCTGGTTGGTTCGAGGTTGAATTTGTAGTCCTAACGGGCTTACGTTGTTCACGTGTAACTGACATTTCGCCGACTTTATCAACCTTGTGAGTATCTCGTTTAATAGTGCTTTGACGGTTGGATGAGGTTGTCTGGCTTTCTGGAGCGGCAACGGGCTTAATAGTGGTCTTTCTGTAAATATCCAATAATCCCTGTAAACCAGCCCCTGCAATAAGTATGACAATAACTACAAAAGGCATCATCGAGGGAGTTTTGCGATGGGATGGTCCGAAAGCTTCATTCATCCAATCTTTACGATCCATGATGATTTCCCCCTTTATTTAAGCGTCATTTACTCCTTTGGTTCAATAGTAAAACCGAAAAGCCAGTTGATGTCAACCTTCAAAGCATGGGCGATCGCAACAATTCGGTCCGGGTCTTCGGGAAAGCGACCTGATTCGAGTTCGGATATTCGTGGTCGTGCAATACCCAATTCTTCAGCAAGTTCTGCTTGCGACATCCCGACTTCGAGACGACGTTTTTGAACGTTTAGGCAGAATTCAGATATTTTCTGACCTTTATAAGTCTTTCTTTCTTTTGGAGATAAGGGTTTTCGTGGCATTGTATGTACCTTTGAACGTATTTTAGAACTTGACATTTGTACTGTGTAGCGTACATTAAAATTATAAGTACGCTTTACCGTTCATATCGGCATTATTTCGATTGTAGTTTACTGAAAATGTGTAAAGGGGGCTGCTTATGACAAACGTGTGGTTACCGGTATCTGAAGCACAAACGCCGTATGAGTTTATCGTAGAAAATTTAAATCGGCTGAACGAAGAAATGGTTAAAAAAGCGGCGGAGGTGTTTGGACGAGATTCGAACGACTACGAAGCGAGAGAAGAATTCCACGGTTTGATGGTGAAGGTCAGCACGTTCCAGCGATTGAAAGAGGATTTTATCCGTAACGGTTGGTCAGATTAACGGCATACAACGACGATAGCAACGGCGACAGTTAAATCACTTAACAGAGACGAAAGGGACATCATGGCGATTGCGAAAATCATTGGCGTGGTAAAAGGCTATACCGAAGGCGACGACGGCAAGATATATCTGTCGGTGGAAGAGTTGGACCACTCCCCGACAGCGGACGACTTTGTCGACGAAATGCGCCGCAACTTCAATCCTCAATCAGCGGTGCACGGGTTTGGTGCCCGCGACATTCCATGCAATATCCGTCCCGGCTATGCGAATTACCATTTCTCCATCACGCCCGATGAGGCGCGTAACATCGTTCAGGGTTGCCGTGTCGAGGTGGAGATGGAGTTCTTCAATGTCCGCAAGGTGGTATTGACCGGCCCGGCGGGGAAAAAGCGTTGGGCGTCAATCCCTGAGATTCGGCATAAGGTCTGGACCGTCAAGATGGTCCGCGACAACCCTTCGGTCAATCAGCCGAATGACAGGCCGTCCGACAAGTCGACCAAGCCGGAGAAGGCCGAAGCGAAATAGCAATATCCTGCCCTTGCCCGCTCCTCCTCGACCGTGACCAGCGCGTGGCAATTACGACCTATCGGCAAGGGCAGGCCTGTTTATTGAGTTGCCCGGCGTGTCTCCCTAAGAGATGCCCCCTCTCGACCCCAGGAATACGCCGGGCTTTATTTCAGTACCAAAAAGGAGCCAGGGCGATGGATGGGATAGGCGAGTTCATGGTCAAGGGGATTCTGGCGGGCTTCACGTTGGGGGCGGCATTTCACATAGTGGCGTGGGCGTTGACGAGGGCGGTGGTACTGGTCGGTGAGATGCTGAACGGTGATTGATGATTCGCGGCGTGTGTGGCGCCGTCATTGTAGAAGAGAAGGGAACGAGTAGATGAAGAGGGTTCGGGAGTTTATGCGGGGGGCTTGGGGCAAGGTTCTTGCGGTGACGTGTCTCGCCACTGTGGGCGTGACGAATGCGGTGAGCGCGGCGGATTCCATCACCATCCCCGCCATGCCGGTCGACTTCGCCGACCTTGGCACGAAGGCGGCGGTGATTCTCGGCACGGTCATCGCCGGCATCATCGGTCTGAAGGTCATTTCAATCATGGTGCAGATGGGCATTCGCTGGCTGAGTCGTATGGTCAGCTAGGGAACGTCGGCGTCAAGGTAAGGCCCACCTGTGGAAGCGCGGGTGGGCCTTTTCTATAGGAGGGGCGAAAATGTCTGGGACTCATACCTGTTTGTTTTGTGGTACCGAAATTCACGTAACGCACCGCGTCGGCCGAGTGCCGGATTATTGTTCGGAACACTGCCGTAACGCTCGGAAATACCTTCAAGCCTACATTCGGGAACTGAGCCATATTGACCTTGAGAAATGCGGACCGTCGGTGCGGAGCGAATTGTTCATGGTAGCGAACACGGTGGTAAAGGCATCGAACTGCCGCCGTCGTCCGAAGCAAACGAAGGAAATCACGGCATGCGCGTAATAGTCGCGGCGCTCATCTTGACAGTCTGCGGAACGGCGTGGTCGATGGAGATTCCGTCGAACGCCACCATTATTTACCGCTGCCGTGGCGGCGGGTGTCAACGGATGGTCCTCTACCGCGACGTCAACGGGCAACACTGGCACGGCCAGTACAGCGAGACGGGTGTTGGCCTGGATTCGGTGGTCCGTGTCACGCCGCTGGAAGAATTCCGGAACCTTCTCCGCGTCGACGACTACGAAGGCGTGATGGGCTCGGTGATGTGGAAGCTTGACACGGACGGCGACGGCTTCTCGGACATGCTCGAATACTTGACCAATGGCGACCCGCTGGACGCAAGGGTGATGCCGACTGACCCAGAGTTCCTGTACTTCGACGACGGCGCCCAGGTGGTGCCGCTTCTTCCGTATCCGGATCTTGAACCGGGGGCGGAGCCTGAGGAGGCATCGCTTGAACGTGTGGTGACGGAACTGTCGACCGTCCGTGACCAACAGTTCCACCAAATATTCATGATGTCATTGTTTATAGGTCTGTACATGTGGCGCCTGGTTGTTCTGTCGAAGAGCCAGCGCAGTGTTCTATGAGAAGGAGAAAACGATGTGGAATTTTTTGAAGATCTTTCTTTTTGCGTTGATGTTGTCGGTGAGTTCGGCGTTTTCGAATGATGACGTTGCAGAAATAGAAGCTCCTGAAATACCGGCCGTTCTTATGCCGCCTATTCCGCCGTGTTCCTGTATGCAAAATGCTAATCCGCCGTCAAACGAAGATGATGACCCTAAAGAAGAGAAATAGACGCGGAGGTCGGGAGAATGCGAAAGCTACTAGTAATAGTAATCCTATTAACGTATTCGGTCGGTTACGCGGTCGATTGTGATGAATATACTGATTTCAGGATTGGCAACTGCACGGTCTTTGTAAACGTTCCTATGCCGAATGTGGGGAGGTATGAAGGTTGTGGGTATCAGGGTACGGCTTTCTGGTTAAGTGACAAGGCGGCAATGAATGCGGCTCTAGCTGAGGCAATCAGGTTTGCGCGTGAGAATAACCCTGGTGCCGAGGAATGCAGCGCTCTTATGTACAAGGACAGTGACAACGACGGCGTATCTGATTTTGATGAAATAATGAACGGAACGGATCCAAATGACCCAAACAGCAAGCCGACTCCGCCCGTCGTAGACCCAGGCGGTGGAGGAAATACTGGCACGGATCCGGGAGACGGTGGCGGCACAAATCCGGGAAGCGGTACAGGTGGTGACGATGGCGGTGGTACAGGCACCGGCGGGGGTACCGGGGGCGACGCGGGCGGTGGCCGTCGCGGTGGCGGAGGCGGCGGTACTGGTGGGCGCACTGGCGGCGGTAGTACTGGCGGCGGCAGTGACGATGGCGATGGCGATGGAAGCGGCGGTAGCGGCATAGACCCAGGTGATGGTAGTGGTACCGGTGGAACAGGCGATGGTGACGGTGGTAGTGGTGACGGCGATGGCGGCACCGGTACAGGTGGAACCGGAGGCGATGGCGATGATGACGGTGGTTTACCGAGTGATCCATCAAACAAACCAGGCGGTAACCCAATGGATCCAGATAGTAATATATTTGTAGAACTTTTTAATTATCTACTTAATTCATTAGGAGCGTTTAAATCAGACGTAAACAAGCAGTCAGCAGAGGAGAAAAGGCTTCTTGAGGAAATGATAGTATCCGTTCGTTTGTTAAGTGAAAAAGAGTTTGCGGCGCAGTATCCGGAGGAATTTAAAGAAATTGAAAAAGCGATCCGGGATGCTGGCAAGGAAAACGTAGAAGCTGAGGAACGGGCTGGCGAAAAGGTTAGTGAGTCTGTTAAGTCCGGGTCGGAGGCGGTGAAGCAACAGCTAGAGTCCCTGACAACGGTTGCAAAAGAAGGTCAGAGTAAATTTGAGCAAGACCTTGCTGATAACCGGGCAATCCTGAAAGACGGGTTGGCCGGTATTCTAGGGAATACTGGGACGGCCGCAGACGCTATTTATGAGATAAGCGATCTTGTTCAAGCGTTGAAGGATAAGCCGCAGTTTACGGATAACAAAATTCTCTCAAAAATGGACAGCATGCTCTATGAGTTAAGTCAAAAGAAAGATGTCATAGTAGAAGGTCATACATTGAACGCGGATTTGAGTACGGTAGAGAAGTCCCTTCGCGACGTTGTGAACGCCATTAACAACGGCGGTGATATAAATTGGCCATGGAGCAATTGCGAACAATGATTGGGGCGTTCACGGAGTCTTTTGAGAAAGCGAATCTCGACGGAATCCGAACTCTTGAAGAGCTTAAGGAAATTTATGAGAAGAAAAAAGAAGTCGACGTGACTGGCGTTGAGGAACGTTTAGACAAAATTATCGAAAATTCGGGAGTTGGTGAGGGAACAGATTTAACTGCGGTGGAAGGGTCTTTATCCGGTATTTCGGGCGAGTTGAACGAAATTAAGGAAGGAATAAATAGCATTTCTACTGATGTCGTTGAAAATTCATTGGGTAGTATCGGTGGCGTTCTCGGAGAAATAAAGGATGGGCTTTCTGGTACGAATACGGGGGTGGAGGGCTATTTATCAGGTATTTCCGAGAAGTTGGACAAGCTCATGGAAAAAGTGAGTGGTGGTTTAGGTGGGGATGATGACGACGATGGCGGTGATGGTGGCGGAGACGGTGACCTGGGTAACCACTCCTGGAGTAGCCCGGATTTGCCTGAGGATGCAAAAATAGCGTTAGATGTTGGTGAGGCAGGGGAAAGAATTAAGCAGGGTATTGCTGATCTTGGTCTTGGTCTGGAGGGGTTAACATCGTTCGTACCGCGTGACTTTTTCACACTATTCGTCTTGTTGCGGGTGGCACGTTGTCGGATGTTCGGTATGAGACGTTTAATATTAGTTTGAGCAGTTATCCTACGGAAATTAGCGATGGGATGTCACTTCTACGACGCTTCGTAAGTGTCATATTGAAAGCTGTTGCCTCGGTGTTTTTTATCTGTCGGACGTGGCGTTTAGTGTGGGGATAAAACTATGTGGGACATGGCGAAGGAGTTCTTAAAAAGCGTCTTTGGATGGCTGTTTGAGGCAATCGCTTGGTTCGCGGTGTTTATTTATCATCTCTTTAACGAGTTATTGTCCTTTCTCTATGGGTTATGCGGAGACCTTTTCCTTGAGGCCATACATCAGATAGACCGCTATGTTCCGGGCGATTTGGAGATATCCATAAAAGCCTCTTTCGAATGGCTCCAATACATCGAGGCGTGGGTACCGGTGTCATTTGCCTTCAAGCTGGTAGTAGCATTCTACGGTATATGGCTGATTTTAGGCCTGTATAGAACGTTGAAGTCGTTCATCCCCTTCATAGGAAAATAGCATGTCAAGCCGTAACGTCGTATCTTTCTACACTGCACCAGCCCGAAGCGGGAAGACATTCAGGATGGTGGTTCGCATCGTGGACGAAATCCTGCCGCGCGGCCAGGGCATGATATACACGAATCTGCCACTGCACATAGACCGTATCGCGGCGTACTGCGAAGAAAAACACCGCCTGAACGCCGACGATGTTCGGGAACGTATTCACATTATCCCCCGCGAAGTGGAAAAGGCCTGGCGGGAAGCGGGTCATCCGATTTTCGACATGGAGACGGGTCGTAAAACTGGTATGCAGCCACTGACCGGCCCGTGGGGGTACTTCGAAGACAAACCGCTGGCCGGTTCCACCATCATTATCGATGAAATTCATAATTTTTGCGGCAGTATTGGCACCCCGAAGCCGATTTCGAATCAATGGCAAAAGTGGCTGGGCGAACTCGGCCATAATCAGGCGGTGTTTATCTGCATTTCCCAGGCGCCGGAAAAAGTGCATGCCTGTATCAAACAGGAAGCCCAGGCCAGTTACCCCATTCGTAATACCGGTCTTGAACGCGATCCATATTTCAAGATAGAGGTTTACGACTGGCTTGAATTATGGGCAGGATTATTTCACCAGGAGTATCGCGTCTTTGTCTTCGAACAGGAGACGCAGAAGGCGGAAGGGAAAAAGCAACGTGGCCAGCGGAAATTATGCCGCATGGGTCCACCGTATTTCGACCTGTACGACTCGTTCAATAAGCCTATCGCCAGCGAACAAACCGACAACGTCAAACCGTTCGAACACGAATACGAAAAACATCTCAGTAAAGGCCGCATCGCCGGTCGCATATCCCTTATCCGCTGGTTCGTCGGGAAAAACCTTCAACCGCTCCTTAGCCGTGGCGGCATGGCGCTGACGATGGGCGCGATCCTCCTGTACCTCTTAAGCGGCGGCGCCGGAGACTTGACGCGGTACATCAGTACGACGATGTCGGGCGGGTTCCCGACGTCGCAGGCGATAGCGGGTGAGGTCAAGGATGGCGGAACAGAACCAGCCGCCGATGTGACGGACGCGGCCATCGGCGCGACGACGCGACCGCCGGCGGAGGACGAACGTCTCAAGCAGGTCCGCGAGACCTACGAGGAAGAACTCCGTAAGGTGCTGACGGAACGTGAACAGATAAAACAGGAATTGAAGGCGGCGCAGGAAGAATTGTCCAGGCGAAGCGCGGTGTCATTGGTGACGCCGACCGCGATTGTTTTAAAAGGGGGGCATGTGTATGAAGTTGGTCAGGAGATTGTCGGCGGTGACTACAAAGGCCGGAAGCTGGTGGCGGTGGACTACCGTCGTCGTGAAGCGATTCTTGATGACGGCAACATTCTCGGCCTTGCTGATTAGCGGCTGCGGCTTCCCTGACCTTAAACGAGAAGAGACGGCGGAAGAACGTCCGGAATTTCGGTCGTTCTACGACCTTCTTGAAGAACAGGAAAAAGCCGAGGACGCGCCAGAGATGGAACAGCAAAAGGTCACCTTGTCGGCGCGTGGCATGAAAATGACGGACTTTCTCCGCTATATGGTGGACCAAGCGAACGTGTCGATAGTATGCGACCAAGCACTCGACAACCAACCTGTCAACATCAACGTTGTGGACACGGAGGTCCGGGACGTGCTGTCGTCGGTGGCGCGTCGTTATGGCGTGGACATAACGGAACAGGGAAATGTCTTCTACATCGGCACCCTGAAGCCGCAGGACCGGGCCATACTTGTCCGGAAGGTCAAGCGGCTGACTGCGGACGAAATCACAAAAATGGTGGAGACATTGGCCAGTGAAGTCGGCCGCGTCGCCGCGTCGAGTGACGGCCTGGTCGTGGTCGGCGACCGCATCCGTGTCCTCCAGAACATATCGAGCATGTTCAGCCAGGTGGAACAGGCGCAGACGAACACATGGGTCCTACAAATGTACCTTATATCCGGCAGTTCAAATACAGCGCGAGAACTCGGGTTCGACACGACGGCGACGATGGACATAGCCGCGACGATGGCGAACACGAAATCGAAAATCGACAGCCTGGGCGTGTTTAACGCCATCCTGAAATCGGCGCGGTCGACATCCCGATACGACGTGATGGCCGAACCGATGATGCTCATTACAGACGGCGGAGAAAGCTCTATTCAGGACGGGGAGACTATTCCTATCCCTCGCCGCACCGTCAGTGATTCTGGTACCGTAAATACGACAGGCTACGACTACGTGAAAACGGGCATCGTCGTCAATACGAGTCTTCGGGAGATGTCAACCCGGTCGGCGACGTGTTCTGTAGAAATCGAGATGACGCAGGTGACGTCGTATGTGGATTCGGCGCCGGTGACATCTGGCCAGACGTTCAAGACGACGGCCGTCCTCGAGTCAGGCGGGACATACCTTCTCGGTTCGCTGTCTCGGTCATCCCTGAACCGCGATCGCGGCGGCGCCTTCGTGAACACATTCAAGTCCACGAAGGACAACGCGGCGAACATCGAAATCTGGCTCCGCTGTTACCGTATCCGTGGCGCCTACGACGCGACGTCACCTTCTACGGATTTGGAGAAATAATATGAGTAACCAAAATAGTAATAGCGTAAGCGTAATCGAATTAAAAAAGTGTCCAATTTGCGGCAAGCCACCAAAAATCATCGAGATGGACGGGGACGAATACGATGCTGGTTCGTGGGTCAATCTAAGTTGTTGTGATCATACGCATAAAATAGAGGTGGATGGCATAGATCTTGCTGATGCTGCCTTGGGTTGGAATAAGCGTACACCTGAACCGTTGACGAGTGTTATACAGTGGGTGCGTTATGATGGAACAGCCAGGACGTTGCCGAAAATGGGTGCCTACTGTCTTTATTTTAGCGTTCTATGGGATGGCCAGAGGAGTCCGTTGCAGGGTTCGATGCATATATATCGACGGTCTGGAAAAGTAACGGGAATAAACTGGTCATCGCCATACTTTGAATCCGACGTGCCGGTATTAGTTGGTGACGTGTGGGCCTACTTACCGATGGTGTCGTCGACGAGCTGACGACGGCCGCGGCGCCGTCCGTGGCCGCGGCAGGTTGCTGCCTTGACGACGGTATTCGAGATCATGAATAACTCGCTACGCACGTCGGAGCCGCACCGTTCAAGGTCAACGTGCCGGAGTTCCCGGAGGTATGCATTGAGGTATTTCCGGGCATTACGGCAGTGCGTTGAGCAGTAGTCGGGTATACGTCCGGCCTTGTGCTCTAAATGAATTTCGGTACCACAAAACAGGCAAACGTGAATTCCGGTCATGATATCACCTCCGTAGATTCCAACGACGAACAGACCAAACAACGACGCGCGCAACCGTCATCCTCTTTGGTGAGCCGGAGCCATGTTTTGTTGAGTTGATTTTTCCGGCTTCAAATGCGTCTCGAATCATCCCCTCCGGAGCCGCCGTCGCCGGAGTCATGTCGCGAAGTTGTCAAGGTGGAGACGCGAAGCGTACTACCTTGACAACGTAGCAAAATGGCGTAGGCGGCGGTGGTGCAGGAGGGGATGATTCGAGGGGTGACACGCAGCCGGAAAAATCAACATCATCATTGTTGCGTGAAATTGGCGAAGCCGATTTCGCGCCTCCTAATTGACATCCTTTAAAACAAACTTGTTGGTTCCCGAACGTATCGCCGACGTGACGCCCTGGTCGTCCCTCTGCCGTCGTCATTCGGGAATCGTCACGGAAAGGCCGCCCGATGAACAAGCGGAATCTCCCGGTGTATCAGGTGACGAGCGAATACGCGGATTGTCTGGAGAAGGCGTTTGCGCCCAGGTAGACGACAGTAACCCGAGCGGTGAGCCTATGGGCGGTCGTCGACCACGGCGCAAAAATTGGGGTTATTGGTTACACCCCCCTTTCAAGTAGCCTGACGGACGGGAAAGTCGGGACAATCTCCGAGGACACGGTCCACCTGAGTATCTGGTGTGACTGGGGCCACGACGCCGATATCCTGTTCGAACGGCTCCGCCGCGCCCAGATGGAGAGCCAGGGGAAGGCGGAAGAATACGTCCTGGAGGAGATGGAGGGGGAACTCCCGGAGGGAATGGACGAAGAATTCGCCGCCTTTGTCGGTATCCAGCCAGAGTCCAAACCGATAGAACTGCCGGACAACTACATCGAAGGTCACGGCAATGGCTACTTGGAATTTGGCGGCTGTCTGTGGAAGGTCGGCGCCAGCGGCATCGGCGGAAAAGAGGGTCGGTCGTACTATCGGTACGTGATCCGGAGTGGCGGTGTACTGATTGGCTTCCGCCGTGACAAACACGAGACGGTAGCCAACATGTGGGTAGAAATCGGCAGTATCCCGCTGGCGGCGAATGGAGGCCTTACCGGCGTATGGGCCATGCTCACGGCGATGTTTCAGAAAGAGGGCATTCGGATTGAAAAGGACATCGTGAGTCGCGTCGATATTTACGGCGATTTCGACACGTGCCCGGTGGAAGAATTCTGCACCCGCTTCAACGAAAATAAGAAGATATCCCGTGCGCGGAAAGTGGGCCACTACGGTGAAGACCTCAACTACGCGACCTACTTCAGCGGCCGCCGTCACACCGGCTTTTCCGTCGGGACAAACATCAAACTCCGCGTCTATGACAAACGGTATGAACTCGAGAAAGACCCGATAAAATGGGGCATTTTCGCAGAAAAGTACGACGGTATCCCGGACGTGCTGACGCGTGTGGAGTTCCAGCTGCGGCGCGTGGCGTTGAAAGAATTCCTCACGGGCGACCTCGAACGAATAGAAGGCGTGGACAGCTACCTCAAAAACCGTGAAAAACTGTGGAAATACCTGACGGAAGACTGGTTCCGCCTAACCGAGGATGCGATAGACAAACAGAACAAACACCAGTCCCGGGCGGAGACGTGGAGCGTGTGGCAAGTGGTGCAAAACGCTGTGGTGGCGGCGAAAGAGATATTCCGCTGGAAGCGCGCACCGAAGTACGACATGGAACAGCTTTACCGTATGGCGATGGGCTGCATCTGCAAAATCGCCGCGTTTGAAATCGGTGACGCCGTGGAGAAAGTATAGGACGTGTTGTCTCACTTTGCCGCCAAAATCAAGGCGCATGGTGAACGGGATTTCTGGGACACGATGGAAAAACACCAGGACGAACGGTTATTACTTCTGGGCCATTTCGCCGAGTACCGCGACGAACCACAATATATAGACGTGGCGGCGGGGACATAGGCGCCGATCAGCGCGGCCGTCGTCTATATATTGTGGTCGTGTGCTCCGGAATGGGGTGTGGGGCTTGCCCCACATAAGCGTTTAAAAAACGTTCCCTGTACTAATTGCATAAAATGTCCGGACGGTATCAAGCTGTGAAATACGGTACCGGAATTACCGCCGGACATATGGGTAAGCGAAAGGATACTTTTTAAGGTTTTTTTTGGCTTTGACGGCTTTTCCGGTGCTGCGTCGACGAGGTCAATTCGAGCGTCTCGCATATTCGCGGGAACGTATCGTGCACACTTTTGGAGAATCTCCGAGCCATGCCGCTATAACGTCGATAGGGATGCCAGCCTACGCATGGCGTGAAGCGAAGGTATGCCGGAAAGGATTCCAGCCGAATTTTTCAGGATGTTTTTTGTGCAATTGTACCAGTTTGGCAGGGAGTTTTTCATAAATAACCCTCCTTGCCGACGATTCCCACCCGTGGGCGGAATCTGACCAAGGGACGACGCGAGGGCCTTTTTTCGACTCTTTTGCAAGTCTTTTTGCCAACGTGGAGGAAAGCGGTACATGCCGCATTTTCCCGGTTTTTGACTTGTTGACGATGATATATGCTGGCGTCACGTCCTTCCATTGCAAGCGGTGAATTTCTCCGCGCCGTAATCCCGCGTATATGGCTACCCATACGGCAATTCCATCTTTCATTGTATCTGCGGCTTTTGTTAGAGCGGGTATTTCGTTCTTTTCCCATATCACGATGCCTTCGGGCGCATGTTCTTCATGTAAAATTTTGATTCCTTCAAGTGGATTATATCCTTGTGGAAAAATGCCGCGCAACCGTAGCCAGCGAAAAAATCCTGAAAGCGATGCAAGGGCGCGGTTTCGTGTGGCTGTAGCCCGTGTGGCGTGGATGGCGTTCAAAATATCCGTAAGCATAGGTGGTTTTGGGAGGAGGAGGTTGGAGGTGAAATATGATGCGGCAGTGAGGTGCGATTTTACTGA
>JAJBTL010000021.1 GCA_020860865.1 Planctomycetota bacterium
CCATTAAATCAATGGCACGACGGGACCGTCTTCATGCGGCAACTTAACGCTTTTTCGTTAATTTTTTATCAGAATCACCGCATTTGCACTATTTGGACTATTTTAGCCTTGAAAATGGTTGTCATTCGTGTAGAATTCCTTCCCGAAGAAACGGTGTAAGCGGAGTAAACTATGGCCTGAAGTGAATGGCTTTTAATGAACGCCATCCCACAATAGGCCATGCCCGTATTCTCCGCCTTCGAGATCGGCTGATGTTGTTCCTTCCCCGTGTTACCGGGACCCCTCCTCGGGTGCCAACACAAGCGCCCGGACCGTTTACGGTCCGGGCGTGGTTTATTATGTAAGTACACCACCCCTTCAGTAGTGAGGTTCCAGACAGCGCCGCGTCACGCGCTCCTCCCGGTCAAACGCCTTCCACCGCCTCGACCACTTCCTCTTCCGCCACGGCGGCATCATCACCCTGCCGGGCGACGCCGGCCGCCGGCGCTTCCGCGAAGAGGAAATGCTCCATCGCCTCGTCAATCGGTTGGTATGTCACCAGGGCCTTTTCCGTCCTGACCGGCTTGTCGTTTTTGCCCATCGTGATGACGACGAGGGCGACGCTGGCGTAGCTTTCCAGGTGCGGACAGTTCGGACAGGCGTGGTTCGTCACTTCAATCCAGTCCGCCGGCAAGGCGTCCTCCGGATAACGGCCCAATTCCCGGAGCGGCGTCAGGTCGTTCCGTTCGAACGCGGCATAGACTTCGATGGCGGTGTCGGTCGGCACGGCGAAGTAGGCGACCTTGCCCGTCTTCGCCACCCAGTCGTTACATTCGATGCAGAGGACGTTGTCCCGGACAAAGGTCAAGGCGCCCTTGACCGGAAAGACGACAAGGGCACCGGCCTCGGCCAGCCAGACAATCCAGTAGATGATGCCCGGCATCGACCCGGACTTCCCGATGGACCACATCGGGTTTTCCGCCAGGTAACGCATGATGTCGAAAACCGCGCCCGGATGCGTCACCAGGAACCAGTAGTCGGAAAAATCGTAGTCGCTTAAAACCCACAAATATCCGAGCCAGCAGGCCCAGACGGCGAACAGTCCCGCCACCAGCCCGACCGCCAGCGCCGCCATGCGGCCGTCGATGCGGTGCCGCCTGAGCGCCCACTGGACGACAATGCTCACCACCATCCCCATTCCGGCGCCGATAAGGATATTCAGGTAGACGAGGGGGGAATAATGGTCGATAGGCCCGTAAATAAAGGACAAAATCCACACGACGACCAGCGCCGCAACAACCGCCTTCACCACCGTCACCGCCGAATATTTCGGACGATGTCCGCCCGCCGCCGTGCCGCCGCTTCCTGTTTCCGCTGTCATGATTCCCCTCCTCCGTCTTAAAAAAGTGATGCGCGTGGATGTCGCCGCCGGCTGTCCGCCGGCCGGCAATCATCATGTTACCGGCGATCCGCCAGTATGATGTTCTCCGTCTCCTCAAAGAGCCTATCCAGTTTGCCGGTGAAAAACACCCGGGCCAGTGGAATGGTCCATTTCACCCCGTCGAAGCGCATTTCCATGCGCGTCCCGGCATAGATCCCGTTCTGGTGTTCGCGTACCGTCAGGATATCCTGGAACTGGTCGAAGGAAATCCGCCGGTTGACCCGGAGGCCAAGAAACTTGTACTGGCGCACCTCCCGGAGATCGCTGTCCAACTCGACCTTGCACGGAAGGAGCAGCGTTACCACGAGAAACAGGACGCCGATGCCGGCGGTGAGGGCATTCCATTCGACTGCCGCATAGACGAGCATGATGACGGTGATTACGGCGGGGAAAAACAGGGTCCGGAGCGTCAGGCGCCGGTACACGCCGCCTATTTTCGTGTAGCACCGGGGCGCTTCCGGCAGGCTCCGCCCCGCGTTGTCGCCTTGGGCGCCGGACGTGTCTGTCTGGACGACGACCAGCATCGCGTCGAGGGCCGGGACGACCACGTTCCGAATATAGACGAGCTCCGGATCGGCCCCGTCATAGATTTTCGTAAGCATGATGCCCTTGCCGAACCGGTTGCCGGGCCGGGTGAGGCAGAGCACTTCGCCGTTCGGGCCGCACGTTTCCTGGTGGCTGACCAGCGTCACCACGCCGGCCTGGTCGAACGGGATGGACCGGAGCGCCCACAGAAGATTCCGTCTGGTAATGAGCCCCGTGTCCGGGTCGAACGTGGTGACGGTTTTCTGCCGGGCCAGAGCATAGACCCACACCAGAAAAACCACCCCCATCAGCACCATCAGCACGGTGTTTATTTCGCCCCCGTGCACCATGCCGTCCGCCAGTAAATACATGAAAACACCGGCGAGGACGGTGTACACCGCCGCCCTCCGATAGTTGAACGGCCGCGTCAGGCTGATTGCCTTCCCGATCATTTCGACATTCTTGAAAATCATACTTTCCCCTCCCCGATGGTGAATATACTGAAACGCGCTGGAAAACCGACTCTTTACTCCTTTAATTTTCATGCGCGCTTCAGGCTTGGGATAAACGTCTCCCGAAAGTTAAAGTGGCTTTGGTATAAAGTCAACCTCGCCGGCCGCGTGGCGTCACTGACGGCCGGCCAGCATGATGTCCTCGGTCTCCCGCAGCAACCTCTCCACCTTGTGGGTAAACACCACCCTGGCCACGGTGATGCGCCGTTGGGTTCCGGAAAAACGCATGTCCACCCGGATGCCGATGTACGAACCGCCGTGATGGACGCGGACAACCTTGAGTTCGCGGTAGCTGTCAAACGAAAACCGCTTACTGACAAAAAAAACCGTACGCCTTGTACTCCCGCACCTCCCGGCGGTCGCTGTCCAGTTCGACCCTGCACGGAAGGGCGAGCGCCATCAGGAGGCAGGCGGCGCCAAGGGCGGCCAGCATGATATGCCAGTGAATAGCCGTCAACGTCGGGAATGCGACGGCAAAAAAAGATGGAAATACCAGCGCCAAAAGATTCCAGCGCCGATAGATGCCACCGTGTTTTGTAAAAAATTCCGGTTCGTCCG
This sequence comes from Planctomycetota bacterium, assembly GCA_020860865.1. Taxonomy (GTDB): domain Bacteria; phylum Planctomycetota; class SZUA-567; order SZUA-567; family SZUA-567; genus JAJBSZ01. Next base: position 3,016 of record JAJBTL010000021.1, read on the forward strand.
GTAGCCGCCGGACCGTGTCCGTGGCGCCTTCGGCCGACTCGACGTCCTGCTCGTGCCCGAGCATAACCGCGATGGCCGGCACGACGACATGCCGGAAAAAGGCGAGTTCCGGATCAGCCTCCGGATAATTTCTCGTTATAATGGTCCCCCGGCCGAACCGGTTGCCGGGCGGTGTGAGGCGGAGCACTTCGCCGCCCTTCTCGCACGCCTCGGCGTGACCGATGAACTCCACCGCACCGACTTCATCAAAGGGAATGCGTCTGGTTTTCTTCAGACGATTCCATACGGTGACAACCCGCGTATCCGCGTTGAACGTCGTGACGGTCTTCTGCCCGAGCAGGAGCGCGCACCACGTCACGATAAGGAAGCCACACAAGGCAAGCCGAATCCAACCGGGAAAAACTGTCAGCAAGACCGAAATGACAAAGACATTCACCACAACCACAATCGTGAAGACGACCAGGAGAGCCACGTTCGGGGACTTGGTAATGCGGATGACATTCCCCGCCATTTCCACATTCTTATAGACCATGTTCTCCCCTCCCCGCCGACCCGCACCTCGTCAACCCGCGAACATAATGTCTTCCGTCTCTTCCATCAATTCGGCCAGTTTGCCCGTAAACACAATTACCCGTGCCAAAGGGGCGGTCATGTCCTCGCCGTGAAAACGCATTTCCGTTCGTGTGCCTCTGTACAACCCGCCACCGTGTTCGCGAACAGTCACCACGTCGCGAAATTGAATAAACGAAAACCGTTTGGCCAGGCGGAATCCCAAACAATCGTAGACGCGCACCTCCCGCCGGCCGCAGTCCAGTTCCACCAGGCACGAAATGCGAAGCATTATGCCAATGAAATAGAGGGTTAATAGCGATTCAACCGCGTTCCAAAGCGTCCCATTGATATTCCAAGAGGTCACAAGAAAATACATGAAAATTGCGATTGCAAGAAAGGGAGCCCATACTTCACCGAAAACTCGGCGTCGGTACACGCTGCCACGCTTGGAAAAAAATCTCGGCGCCTCCACAACGCTCCGCACCCGGTCCGGATACGTTGAGGGCGGGTTTTCTACCGGCCCGGCGTCGAGCATCGCTTCGAGGGCGGGGACGACGACAGCCTTGATATATGCAAGTTCCGGATCGGACTCGGCGTAAATCTTCGTCAGGATTATCCCGTTCCCGAACCGGTCGTCGGCCGAAACGAGCCGCAAAACCTCGCCCTCCGGCCCGTCCACGACCTCGTGCCGGGTGACCGCCACCGTTCCGGCCTGGTCGAAAGGGATGGACTTCGGCAGCCACCACAACCCGCGCCTCGTGATGACCCGCCGTGCCGGATCGAAGGTGGTGACGGTGTTCAGCGTGCCGATGGTCCCCAGCCACACGAGAAAAACAATCCCGGCCAGAATGAATCGCGGCACGCCGATTATGGATATATGCGAAAAATCGCTGGCAATCAGGAACATGATGACACCGACGAGGAGCGTAAAAAGAACGACAGCCCCGAAGTCGGCCGGTCGGGTTATACGAATCTCCCGTCCGGCTATGTCGACATTCCTGAACGCCATTCCCTTCCCCTCCTCCCGACACTGCCGTCATAACGGAACGCCGTCCCCGCCGCCGGGCGCTTCCCGTCCGGGCGGTCCCGGCCACAATTGGCTGACGAGGACGCCGGCCAGCATCACGGCGCAGCCGAAGATCATCCTGGCCGTCATCACTTCGGACAGGATAAGGACCCCGGCGATGGCCGCGAACACCGATTCCAACTGGAGGATAATCGCCGCCGCCGTCGGGCTGGCGTCGCGCTGGCCATACACCTGGAGGGTAAACCCGAGCGCCACGGAGAATATGCCCCCGCCGACGATATGCGGCCAGACCGCGACAACCTCGGACCACAGCGGCGTCTCGCCGCGAATCGCCATGATGACGAGTCCGAGAACCCCGCACACCAATGCCTGCCCGGCGCCAAGGACAAACGAGTCCATCCGTGGCGACACAAAGCCGAGGCAGATGACATGACCGGCCCAGATAAAGGCGCCAATCAGTACAAGGACGTCGCCCTGGCCAAGCCGGAAAGACTCGTTGACGCTGAGAAGAAACAGCCCAATCAGCGCCAGACCGGCCCCAAGCCCTTCCCCGAACAACACCCGCCGCCCGAAAAACAACATGATAATCGGCACAAGGACAACATACAGACTGGTGATAAATCCGGCCTTCGCCACCGTCGTCCACAGGAGGCCGTACTGTTGGAGAATGCTCCCGCCGAAAATAAACAACCCGGCCAGGAGAATCCCGGAGAGATTGCCCCGAAAGTAAGCCTGCCGGTCCGGCGCCGCCAGCATGCCCCGGCGGAACCGGCCGATGGCATGGGGCAGGAGCACCGCGCCGCCGAGAAGAAAGCGCAGGCCCATATAGGCGAACGGCGTCAAGTGTTCCATGGCCCGCCGCTGAAAAATAAACGAAAAGCCCCAGAGCGCCGCAGTGAGGAGAAGCACGCCTTCGCCGATGAGCTTTTTCTTCGTGAGATCCGTGCGCATAAACCCGTTATCCAATTCGCCCGACCGCGCCGGCGATTTATTAAAGAATGACTGAAAGCGGTTTCGGCTCCGGTCGCGCTGCGGCATAACCGGTCACGGAAACACCTTCCGGATAAACCATGGACCGTCACTTGCTGCGAGTGACGGCCCCGGCATACATATACCCCGTAGAACAGTAAATCAAAACCACAACGGACGGCATCGGTAACGTTACCGCGAACGCCGTCGGCTCGTTATTTCGCAACCTCGGCAATGGCTATCCGAACCGGCTCGCCGCCGATATCGACTTCGCGGACGTTGCCGATGTCTTCCCACTCGACCTTGTAGTCGGAGGCAAGCGTCTCCGCCGCGATTGTTTCGCCATGCTCCACCGCCGCCCGCGCCGCCTTGCCGCCGGCGCCGAGGCGGACGCGAATCCGCGCCTCGAACGGCAGATCGAGTTCCTTCCGGATGGTCTGGATGCGGTTGATGATTTCCCGCGCCAGCCCTTCCCATTCCAGTTCGTCCGTCAGGGTGGCGTCCAGGACAACCACCGCACCCCGGCCATCGGCGGCGGCAAAGCCTTCCTTCGCCGCCAGCCTGACGTCAAGCTGTTGCCCGGTCAGGTCGATAGTCTGCCCGTCGAACGCCAGGGTAAAGGCGCCCTTTTCCTTGACGGTGCGGATGACAGTGGCCGCGTCCTCCTTCGCCAGAGCGGCGGCGCAGGCCTTCATCGATTTCCCGAGAATCGGCCCGAGTTCCTGGAAGTTCGGCTTGACCGTGAAGCTGACATACTCCGATGCATCCTTGGCGAAGGCCAGATCCTTGACATTGATTTCTTCCCGGACGACGTCGCCGAGTTCCTTCACCCCGGCCTCGTCTTCCGGCCGGGTGAGGATGACGACCGCTTCACGGAGGGGCTGCCTCACTTTCAGCTTCTGGCTGGCCCGGGCGGCCAGACCAAGGGAGGCGATTTCCCGGACGAGATCCATCCGCCGTTCAACATCCGGGTCGACCCGGGCCGCGTCGGCCTTCGGCCAGCGGCAGAGGTGGACCGATTCCGGCATCGACTCCGGCCACATGGCGCGGGCCAGGTTCTGGTACAGTTCTTCCGCGAAGAACGGCGTGAACGGCGCCGAGATGACGGCAATGCGGCAGAGCGTTTCATAAAGCGTCCAGTAAGCGGACAGCTTGTCCTCGCCCTTCTCGGACGACCAGAACCGGTCGCGGCTCCGGCGGACATACCAGTTCGACAACTGTTCCACGAGGGCGCTCAAGGCCTGCGCCGCCTGCAGGATGTTCATGGCCTCGAGGTTCTTCGCCACCTCGCTGGTCGCCGTCTCCAACTTCGACAACATCCAGCGGTCGAGAAGGCTCCGTTTGGCCGGGTCGGGCCGGGTCGGCGACTTCTTGAACGGATCGTCCGACAGGTTGTCGACGCCCGAGAGGCCTTCGCGCGGATCGAACCCGTCGATGTTCGCATAGATAACGAAGAAGGAATAGACGTTCCGTAACCGGACGAGGAAATCCTTCTGCGCTTCCCGGATGCCACCCTGGAAAAACCGGGTGGACGTCCACGGTTGGTTCGATATGCAGAAAAACCAGCGCATGGCGTCGGCGCCTTCGGAGTCAAGGACGTCGAACAGGTCCGGGTAATTCCGGAGCTTTTTACTAAGTTTCGTGCCTTCGCCGGACAGGAGGAGGCCAAGGACAAGGCAACTCTTATAGGGAATCGGATACTCCCGTTCCCAAGGCGTCAGTTCGCCCGGGTCCTCACCGCGTTCACGTTTCCGCGCCGCGCATTCCTTCAGGAGCGTGGCGATGGCGAGGAGGGAATAGAACCAGCCGCGCGTCTGGTCGATGGCTTCCGAAATGAAGTCGGCCGGAAACGCCTTCGCCAGATTCGCCGCCGAACCGTCCTTGTGCGGATAGCCCCATTGGGCGAACTGCATGGCGCCGCTGTCGTACCAGCAGTCGATGACTTCCGGCACCCGCCACATCTGGCTGCCGCACTTGTCGCACTTCAGGTGGACCTGGTCGACCCACGGCTTGTGGAGTTCGAAATTGTCCGGCAGTTCGTCCCGGTTGACCGCCCGTTCGAGAAGCTCCGCCTTGCCGCCGACGGCGGTCCGTGCTCCGCACGAACATTCCCAAATCGGCAGCGGCGTCCCCCAGTAGCGTTCCCGGGACAAGGCCCAGTCGACGTTCGACTCGAGGAAGTTCCCGAACCGCCCGTCCCGGATATGTTCCGGATACCACTGGATTTTCGCGTTGTTCTCGAGCATCTTGTCCTTGACGGACGTCGTCCGGATATACCAGGCCGGCCGGGGATAATAGAGGAGCGGACTCGGGCAGCGCCAGCAGTACGGATAGTCGTGGACGTACTGCTCCGACTTGACGAGTTGCTTCCGCGCCTTCAGTTCCTTGATAATGAGCGGGTCCGCGTCCTTTACGAACATCCCGGCCCAGGGCAGGATGGCGGTGTCGAACGTGCCGTCCGGCTTGACCGGATTGATCATCGGCAGGTTATTCTCGCGGGAGACGCGGTAGTCGTCCTCGCCGAAGGCGGGCGCGATATGGACAATCCCCGACCCGGCGTCAAGCCCGACAAAGTCGCCGGCGATGACGCGGAACGCTTCCCGGTCCGGCTCCACGAAGGCGAAAAGCTGTTCGTAATCGAGCCCGACCAGATCCGCCCCCTTGACGGTGCGAAGCACTTCATGGGGGATTTTCCCCATGACCTTCTCGCGTAAGGCCGACGCCATGACGAGCGTTTCGTCGCCGGCCTTGACGTAGTCGTAGTCGAAGTCGGCGCCGACGGCGAGGCCGACGTTGGAGATAAGCGTCCACGGCGTCGTCGTCCAGGCGACGAACAGCGTTTTCGGATCAGCCTTCGAGCGGAACCCGACATAGGCGCTGGCGTCCGCCACTTCCTTGTAGCCCTGGCCGACTTCGTGGCTGGACAACGCCGTGCCGCAGCGCGGGCACCACGGCACGATTTTGTGGCCGTGATAGATGAGGTCTTCGTCCCAGAACTGCTTGAGGCTCCACCACACCGAGTCGATGTACGATTCGTGGTAGGTGACGTACGGGTCGTCCAGATCGACCCAGAAGCCGATGCGTTCGGTCAATTTCCGCCAGGCGTCGGAGTAACGAAAGACGGAGTCCTTGCATTTCTTGACAAACGCCTCGACGCCGTATTCCTCGATGCCCTGCTTCCCTTCGATGCCGAGTTCCTTTTCGACCTCGATTTCGACCGGCAGGCCGTGGGTGTCCCAGCCGGCCTTCCGGGGAATGTTATAGCCCTGCATGGCCCGGTAGCGGGGGAACAAGTCCTTGACGACGCGGGTGAGGACGTGCCCCGGGTGGGGCATGCCGTTGGCGGTCGGCGGGCCTTCGTAAAAGACGTAGGTGGATTTCCCCTCGTCCGTGGCGCGGCGTTCGCCCTGGGCCAACTGCTTTTCGAAAATATGCTCGTTGTGCCAGAAATCGAGCCAGCGTTTTTCCGAGGCGGGAAAATTGATTTCCCGATCAACCGGTTTGAAGACGCCCATGACGACAATACTCCTTATTTCGCATTCGCGAACCAACAAACAAGGCGGGCAGGACGCCCGCCGACCGGAACACCTTCCGTTAGCCGGTAAACCGGCAAAACACGACACGACAACCGCCGGAAAATGTCATTCATATTTTAAACAAAGCCCAAGCCGACGCAAGACCGCACCCGTCGGGTTGTCGTTGAATCCCAATATACATATACTGTGTACAGGAGGGACCGTAACCTCGCCTCGCGGCCGGTCAACCGGAAATCCGTCCGCCGGCCCGAATCACCGTTCACGCCCGGCGACGCGAGGCCAACCGTCCGCAGTGGAAAATTCGTCCCGTACCGCGACTGTTCCCCCAGTTCGGAGGCACCATGTTTAATCCGTTCCGCCTGCTCCGTAACGCCGTCCTGTTCCGCCGCCGCACCGGCGATGTCAAACGCCGGCGTGGCTGCGCCTCCGTCGTCGTCTCCCTCATCGCCCTGACGGTGGTCGGTTCGTCTGTCCAGCATTTCCGCCCGGCCTGGATAACCTCCGTCGGGAACGCCATCCGTAACTACACCGGTATTGAAATTCCCTACATAACCGATCCGGCGCCCGCGACGGGAAGCCCGGAAATCAGGCACCCGGCCGGCTTCAGCGGCGGCACCGGCGTTGACACCGGCCCGAGCTTGTTCACCCTGTTCGCGGCCTTGAACCTGACCCGGGACCAGGTGGAACGCCTCCCGGACAGCCCGCCGCCGCCGACTGCCAAACCGGCGGAAGCGCCCTGGCGCACCATTGGCCAGGTCGTCTCCGGCGACATCGTCGTCATCGACGGCCACCGGGTCAAGCTTCTCGGCGTCGACGCTCCGGAACTGGAACGGACCGACGAATTCCTTCGGGAATCAGCCCGCCTCGGGAGCGGCCGGGAACAAGCCCTCGCCGCCTACGGCGCCGCCGCCCTCGCCCTCACCCGGCAGGCCGCCGAAGGCAAACGCTGCTGGGTCGAATACGACGGCTCCAACCGGGACCCGCAGGGCCGGGTCTGGGCCTACATCCACCTCGAGGACGGCATCAATCTGAACGAAGCGCTAATCTACTCCGGCTACGCCCGCGTCGATCTCGAACGGAACTTCCGTTACCTCAAACGCTACGTCTACCTCCAGGCCGAAGCCGAACGCCTCGGCCACGGCCTCTGGAGCGGGCGCTGACGAAACGGCATCTCGCGTTTGGAGAGTGAAACAAAAAACGCCCGGTGCAATCCGGGCGTTCATTACTTAAAAATCGCTTCAGAGCAAAATCTAAAATTCAATCCCTTCCTGCGCCTCGATGCCGCGCATGTACCCGTGCTTGACAACGTTCACCTCGCTCACCGTATCGGCAACGGCGATCAGTTTGACCCCGGCGCCGCGACCGGTCATCACCACCGCCTGGTCCGGCCTGAGGCTCTTTACAAAGTCGACCACTTCGTCCTCCGTCACCATGTTCCGCGCGACGATGCCGCAGATTTCGTCAAGGCAGATGAGGTCGTACTTGTCCGCCCGTTCCCTGGCCTGGCGGAACAGATCGCGGGCCGCTTCGGCGTGTTTCTCGAAGTCCGGATGGCTGGCGGGCGGCGTCATGCCGTAGTTCCCGGACACGATGTCGATTCCCGGGAAGGTCGACAGGATGTCCAGTTCCCAACTGTGCCGGGCCTTGGCGAAGCGGACGAGGAGCACATTCTTTCCGCAGCCGAGGCTCCGGACGATGACGCCGATCATGGCCGTCGTCTTCCCTTTGCCGTTCCCGGTGAATATGAGGGTTCGGGCGCGTTCAGTCGTCATTCTTCGTCATCCCAGGGCAGTTGGTCGCGTTCCCGTTCGTCATCCCGAAGACCGGCGAGGGAGCCGTCGTCCGCGTCGTCGTCGTCGTAATCGTTCCGGCCGGAGCCGCCGAATTTGGAGCGGAACTCTTCAAGCGTCAGGAGGATTTCCCTGGCCTTGCCGTCGCGGAACGGTCCGAGGAGCCCGACGGATTCAAGCTGATCGATAATCCGGGACGCCCGGCCGTAGCCGATGCCGAACTTCCGCTGCAAGAGGGACACGGACCCGCGCTGACTTTCAATAATCGCCTCGCCGGACTGCATGAATAGTTCGTCGAAGGTCGAGATGTCAACCGCTCCGCCGCTGTTCCCGATAACCGGTCCGGTGAGGTCAGGGTGATAGCGTGGCGCCGCTTCGGACTTCGTGTACTTCACCACCCGGAACAATTCCTCGTCCGAGACAAAGACGCCCTGCGCCCGGGTCAGTTTGCCGACGCCCGGCGGCAGGTAGAGCATGTCGCCTTGCCCCAGGAGGGTCTCGGCGCCGTTCCCGTCGAGGATGGTCCGACTGTCCACCCGGCTCGCCACCTGGAAGGCGATGCGGCAGGGCATATTGGCCTTAATAAGACCGGTAATGACATCGACGGACGGCCGCTGCGTGGCGAGGATGAGGTGGATGCCGACCGCCCGGCTCTTCGCCGCCAGGCGGGTGATGTGGTGTTCGACATCCTTTCCCGCCACCATCATGAGGTCGGCCAATTCGTCGATGATGACAACCATGTACGGAAGCTTTTTCGGGAACGCCTCGATTTCCTCCTGGCTGGCGAATTCGTCCAGGCGTTCGCGGATGCCGTCTTCGCCGAGGGCGTTGAACTTGGCGATGTTGTTGACAGACACCTGGGAAAGCTGTTCGTACCGCTCGTCCATCTTCTGGCAGATCCAGTCGAGAACCGCCACAGCGCGTTTCATGTCGGTGATGACCGGGCTCATGAGGTGCGGAATATCCTTGAACCGCGACAGTTCCACCACCTTCGGGTCGACCATGATGAGTTGCGTCTCGTCCGGCTTGCAGCACATCATGACGGACAGGATGATCGAATTGATACACACCGACTTGCCGCTCCCGGTGGCGCCGGCGATGAGGAGGTGCGGCATCCGCGCCAGATCGGCGACAAGGGCCTGACCGGACACGTCCTTCCCGAGACAGACCGGCAGGGCCTGGCGCTTCTTCTCCCGGTTGACGGCGCCGACGATTTCCCGGAGGGAGACGAGTTCCTTGGTGAGATTCGGAATCTCGATGCCGATGGTGTTCTTCCCGGGGATCGGCGCGATGATGCGGACCGATTCCGCCTTCAATTGCATGGCAATGTTGTCCGCGAGTGACGTCACCTTGGACAGGCGTATGCCCGGCGCCAGGCTGATTTCATACATCGTCACCCGGGGACCGCGCTCGATGTGGACGACCTTGCCTTCAATTTTGAATTCGGCCAGGGTCTGTTCGAGAATGCGCGCCCGGTTCTCCACCTGCGTCCGGTCCTCCACCACCGGTGGCGGCGGCGCGTCGAGGAGATCGAGGGACGGCAACTGGTAACCGGAAATATCCCCGGGCATCGCCGCCGGCCGTTCCCGTTCCGGCCCGACTTCGCCGAACGCGCCCGGACGGGTCCGCACCGCCTGGACCTGACGCGGCGCGGCCGGCCGAACCGCCACCGGCGGCGGGACAAACGCGTCGGCGATAACTTCCGAAGCGCCGTCATCTGCCACATCAACCTGGTCGCTGCCAACGTCGTCCCGGACGACAAATCCGGACGTGTCGGCCTGGCCGGCGACGGCGCGGAAGGCGTCCGAGAGTTCGACGCGCTCCGATTCCTCGGTCAACGCATCAACGTCCATTATAATGTCCGCCGCCGGCTCATCGGCCTCGGTGGACGCGATGGCGGCCTTGACCGGAACCGTATCGGTGCCGTCGCCGGCGCTGTCGTAATCGATATCGAGGTAGCGCGAATGGAAGGCGCTCCGTGGCTTGAATTCCTTCAGCGGGTTCCGGGCCGGCGACGGTGGCGTTGTCACCGTCGTGTCCATGGACGGCTTCGCCGCGTCCCTCTCCGGTTAGGCCGCGGGGGGGGCCCCCGGGGTGTCGTGGTTGTGCGCCGCCCCCTCGGCGGGGGTGGCG
>JAJBTL010000331.1 GCA_020860865.1 Planctomycetota bacterium
CCGGCGGCAGGTACGGCCCGTCGCAACTGCGGACGCTGCCGTCGAAACACAACACATTGGTCCGGCGGTGGCCGTGGTTGGCGCTGTTCCGGCGCGGGCCGTCCGGAAGCGTCGGGTCCGACTTGTCCGCCACCACCACCTTGTTTGGAACATCCGTTGGATAAAGATGTCCGGTCATGCCGTAGGACAGTTGCCCGGGCGAGGTGAAGTCCTCGCCGACGGCCGGCGGCGGTTCGAGGTGCCGGTCGGCCGGACAACGGAACACGTTGACGTCCTTTATAACGCCCCGGCCCTTGTCCCACAACGCGTTCAGGCCCGGCTCGACCGCGTAGAGGTTGCCGCGAAGCGGTTCGCCGGTGTCCGAGTTGCAGAAGCCGGACATGCCGCGGCCCGGCGGCAGGGCGTAATCGTGGGCCAGGGACCACTCCCGCATGGCGACGCCGATTTGCCTCAGGTTTTCCAGGCAGGCGAGGCGGTCCGAGTTGTCCCGGATGCGGGTCGCCATCGGAACGGCAATGCCGACAGCGGCCAGTATCGCCATGACCAGAACGGCTATTTCCAGAACATTCGGCTTCCACATGGGACGTTATACCAGTTCACGTTTGAATTTCAGGACACGCCAATCCCGATCCCGAAGCGCGCAAGAAGGGTATGGGATTGAAAGCGGGATTTCAAGCGCGCTTCAGTCTATCCTCGCCGGCCGCGCCATCCTTACCGGACCGGCGCATTCCGCGTCCATTATACAAATTGGGTTCGGCAAGGCCATGAGAATCCTGTTTCTCTTTCCCCGGCCAATCCGTATAATCGGACCTCTACAACCGCGCCACTGCCCCAGGCGGGGCGGCGGCGATCATTTGTGACGAATTGCATTGGTTGATGCAATCAAGGAAACGAAAATGTCTGAATTCAGCAAATACCTCGCCCAGGACCGCGTCAGGGTACTGGACGTCAAAAACAAGCGCCAGGCCATTGACGGCACCCTGGATCTCCTGAAGGATTCCCCGAACATCTCGGACCTGTCCCGGGTCGCCGCCGGCATCTGGCAGCGGGAGGAAGCCCTCGCCACCGGCCTCGGCCTCGGCATCGGCGCGCCGCACGTCCGGTCCTCGGCCGTACGGTACCCGACCGCCGCCCTCTCCGTTCTGAAACGGGGCGTCGAATACGGCTCCCTGGACGCGAACCCGGTGCGCCTCATTCTCCTTGTCGCCATGCCGGAAGACAGCCAGGCCGAGTGGCTCCGCTACCTGGCCCGGGCCTCCGCCATCTTCCGGGACGACGCCATGCGCACCAAGCTGTTCAACTGCACCACCTCCGAGGGGCTGTGGAATCTCGTCAAGGAGCACTGATGGCAGATTGGTATTTCCGTGGCGGCCCGTCGAAGAACCGGCTCCAGACCTGCCCGGGCTGCCGCAACCTGGTCAACCGGGGCGAGGAGTTCTGCCCGTTCTGCGCCAGGCGGCTCAAGGAAAACTCGGGCCTTCGCAGCGTGGTCAAGAAATTCTTCAACCGCCCCGATTCGATGACCAGGTTCCTCATCGGCATGATAGCGGCGGTGTTTATCCTGCAAATAATCGCCGACTTTTTCCTGCCGGGTAACTACCGTCTCGGCGGCGGCTCCGGCCTCTGGTCCATGCTCGCCGCCGACGGCATGACCTACATCCGCATGGGCTCGAACTTCCACGCCCTCGTCGCCAGCCGCCACGAATACTGGCGCTGGGTGACGTACTGCTTCCTCCATATCGGCCTTATCCACATCCTGTTCAACTGCTGGGCGTTTCGGGATCTCGGGCGATTGGTCGAACACCTCTGGGGACGGCGGCAACTGTTCGCCGTGTTTATCCTCACCGGCATCGGCGGAGGGTTCCTCTCTTTCGCCTGGAACATGTTCCTCCATTCGCCGAAGAACTCCGCCGGTGCCTCCGGCGCCATCTGCGGCGTTCTCGGCCTGCTCCTTGGCGCCTATTACCGGAACAAATACCACGTCGGCGAACGGCTCGGCGCCCATCTTATCCAGTGGACGGTCTACATCCTCGTCTTCGGCCTGGTGGCGCGGGCGGACAACGGCGCCCATATCGGCGGTCTTGTCGCCGGCGCGGTGCTCGGCTACTTCCTGCCGCCGACGAGCCATTCCAAGACCCTGAACCGGGACATGAAGATCTGGAACCTGTTGTTCCGCATTTCCGTCGTCCTCCTGGTGGTCAGTATCGCCTTCGCCGTGGTGTTTTTCCTGCGCGGTCCAGATTTCGCCGCCGGGGTCTTTCTCCAGTCCGTGGGTCAAGGGCTTCGCATGCAGGGTTTATAGCTTCATCATTCCAACCAGCATTTGCAGTAGCTTTACAAGGGGATCAACGCATGTTTTCCACCGCCGACCGGACGAAGGGGATAACCCCCTTCATCGTTATGGAGATTCTCGAACGGGCCAAGCAGCTTGAAGCCGAGGGCAAGCGGATAATCCAACTGCAAATAGGCGAGCCCGATTTCGATGCGCCGGCCGTCATCAAGGACGCCCACGACCAGGCCCTCCGGAACGGCCAGACCCATTATACCCCATCCCTCGGCGATCCGGAATTGAAGGAAGCGCTGTCGGACCATTACAAAAAACGCTATGGCGTCAATGTCGCGCCGGAACGGTTTTTTGTCTGTCCCGGATCGTCCATCGGCATGACGATGCTCTTTTCCGCCATCCTGAATCCGGGCGACCAGGTCATCATGTCGGACCCGCATTATCCCTGCTACGACAATATGGTGAAGTTCTACGGCGGCATGCCGAAAACGGTGACGGTGCGGGAGGAGGAAGGTTTTCTCTACCGGCCGGAGGACATCCGCGCCAGCCTTGACGACTCGGTGCGGGCGGTGGTCATCAACTCCCCCGGCCAATCCCACCGGCACCATCCTGGACTCTGAGCGGCTCCGGGACATCGCCGCCCTCGGCCGCCTCGTCATCTCGGACGAAATTTACCACGGCCTCACCTACGGCGATGAACCCGAACACAGCATTCTCGAATACACCGACAATGCCGTCGTCGTCTCCGGTTTTTCCAAACTCTTCGCCATGACCGGCTGGCGCCTCGGCTACCTCATTCTGCCGCCGGACAAGGACCTGATCCGCACCATGATGGTGCTGACGCAGAACTTCATGATTTCTACCACCGCCGCCGTGCAGAAGGCCGGCGTCGCCGCTCTGAAACATTCCTGGCCGGAAGTCGAGACAATGCGCCAGACCTACGACAAGCGCCGCAAGGTCCTCCTGGCCGGTCTCCGCCGCCTCGGCCTCGACGTCAAGGTCGAACCGACCGGCGCCTTTTACATCCTGGCGAATGCCCGGCACCTGTCGCACAATTCCTACGACCTGGCCATGGACATTCTGGAAATTGCCGGCGTCGGCACCGATCCCGGCATCGACTTCGGCGCCGGAGCGGAGGGCTTTCTCCGGTTTTCCTATGCGAACAGTTTGGAAAATATCGAGGAGGCGTTGGACCGGCTCGGGAAGTATTTGGCGGCGCGGTAAAAAACGACTACTAGTGCGTCGGAGGCCGTATCACATCGCGGCCTTCGCATAAGTTAATAAGCCGGCTGAATGCGTAGGTAGTCGGCGTTTGGCCGCGACCTTCTCTCAGCACGGTGATAATCCCGCCGTCGCGCAGTTTACGTAATATGGAGGCAATAGCCTGGCGTGTAGGTCCAGATGCACCCAAATCGATCTGGTTGCTTCTGAAAACTGGCTGATCGAACATCCGGTCCAGTAAAAGAATAGCGTGAGGGGAATGCGTCAACTCAATTACCTCGGTTTTCATCTCCTGATAGAGATTCAGGATGGCGCGGGCTTTCTCGGTGTTGATTCCCGCCTGTTCATTTAATCCTCTGAGGAAGAAAAGTACCCATTTATCCCAAGCGCCCTCCTCAAAGCCCAATGGCCGCAGATGGTTAATGTACTCTTCCTTATTTGCCTCCAACCAACCACTCAGGTAAAACATTGGCCTCTGCAAGATACCTTTTTCGTAAAGAAAAAGAGGAATTACCATTCTTCCCAGTCGTCCATTGCCATCATTGAATGGGTGGATAATTTCAAATTGCGCGTGAAGGAGTGCGAGTTGGACCAGATAGTCCAATTCGTCCGAATGGTAATACTTTTCCCAGTTATCGAGCAACTCGGGCAGGTGTTCCGGTGCCGGCGGGACGAAGGTCGCGTTTTCGATGGGTGACCCGGCGGCACCAATCCAATTTTGAAAGCGGCGGAACCGTCCACGGTCCTTGTCTGCGCCCCGGACGCTGTTCAGCAGGATTTCGTGTAATCTCCGAAGAAGATTCAGGTTAAACGGACGGTCGGAAAGTTCGTGCACGGCCGCCCTTAAGGCCTGCCTGTAATTGACGATTTCATATATGTCCTGCTTTTTGGACTCTTCCAATGGCTCATCACCTGCTTCAAACCGATACACCTCGCCCACGGTTGCTTGCGTTCCCTCGATCTTGGACGAGAGAACCGCTTCTTGAACCGTTAAGGGCGAAAGCAATATTTCAGGGTTCGGCACACTTTCCAAAACGCCATTATAATTTGCCAGCGACCGATTTGCCTTACTCATCATCGGAATGATGGAAGGCCAATCAATATCAGGAATGGGTAAAAGCTGAGGGTGAAATGGGTCCATAGTATCCATTCTACAACGAGCATTGTGTAAAGAATGTTTTACACAAACGCTATAGTGTAAAGGCAAATTTGAAATGCTTTACACAACTCATCGGTGGACTTTGCATTACATTTATAATAAACCGCAAGTAATGGTCTTAAATGTAATCAGGATTCAGGTTTTGTGGATTTTATACTTATCATCTTAGTACGCCCCGCAATCTAAGATTTCTTCTTCCGCATGATGAGATACTGAAAACTGTCCACCAGCGCCTGGCACGAGGCGTGGAGGATGTTGTCGGACACGCCGACCGTTCCCCAGGTGTCGCGGCCGACGCGGGACTGGATGACGACGCGGACGCGGGCTTCGGCGGCGGCCTGGGCATTGACGATGTGGACACGGTAATCGACGAGGCGGAGGGCGGTGACGAACGGGAAGACCGGGGCCAAGGCCTTCCGGAGCGCCAGGTCCATGGCCGCCACCGGGCCGTGGCGGGCTTCGGAGACGGTGTGCATTTCCAGATCGCCTATGCGGATTTTCACCGACGATTCCGAAGTCGGGATGCCGGCGATGCGTTCTTCCGAACTGGCGCGGAACCCGAGAAGGTCGAACGACGGTTCGTACTCGCCGAGAATCTTTTTCACCATGAGGATAAACGAGGCGTCGGCGTTTTTAAAGGCGTAGCCATCGTTTTCGAGGCGCATGACCTGGACCAGGACTTCTTTGAGGGCATCCGGCCGGTTCTTCAGGGCCGGATAGCGGGCGATGATGCTGGCGCGGCCGGCCAGTTCGGAAATAAGGATGCGGCGGATGTTACCGACCGCTTCCGGGGAAAACGCTTCGTAGGTCGTGTCGTTCCGGGCCATGGCGGAGACGTGGAGGCCGCCCTTGTGGGCAAAGGCGCTGTCGCCGACAAACGGTTGGTGCGACCGGCGCTGGAGGTTGGCGAGTTCGTAGACGAAACGGCTGGTCGTCGTCAGCCGCTTTAGTTTAGCCGGGCCGATGCAGCGGCGGCCGCAGCGGAGTTCGAGGACCGGGATGACGGCGCAGAGATCGGCGTTGCCGGTGCGTTCGTCAAAGCCGTTCACGCAGCCCTGGACCAGGCCGGCGCCGGACAGCACCGCTTCCACCGAATTCGCCACCGCCATGCCGCCGTCGTTGTGGCAGTGGACGCCGATGAGGGTTTTCGGGAACCGGTCCGCCACCGCCTGGACGGCGTCCTTTATTTCGTGGACGAGGGACCCGCCGTTCGTATCGCAGAGGACGACGGCGTCGGCTCCGGCCCGAATGGCGGCGTCGAGGGCGGCCATGGCAAAGTCGGGGTTGCGGCGGAACGAGTCGAAGAAATGTTCGGCATCGAAAAACACTTCGGGGAGGCGTTTTTTCAGGTAGGCGATGGACGACCGGATCATGTTGAGATTTTCTTCCGGCGAAACCCGGAGGGCGTCTTTGACGTGGAGGTCCCAGGTCTTCCCGACAATGCAGGCGGCGTCCGGGCTGGCGGCGAGGATATTTTTCAAATTTTCGTCGCGGCCGGCGGCGATGCCGGCGCGGCGGGTCGACCCGAACGCGACGAGTTTGGTCCGCTTCAGGCGCTCGTTCCGCATGGCGGTGAAGAAGTCGACGTCCTTCGGGTTGGAGCCGGGCCAGCCGCCTTCGATGTACTGGATGCCGAGATCGTCCAGGGTGTGGGCGAGGCGGATTTTGTCCTCGAGGGCGAAATTGACCCCTTCCCCCTGCGAACCGTCCCGCAGGGTGGTGTCGTAGATACGGACCGGCGAATGTTTCGCGCGGGCGGCGGCGGATTTTCTAGAATCGGTCATAGAATATGTTGTCCCGGCACATGCCTTTTTCGCACAAAACCTTGACGCAGGCGGCGATCATGCCGGGGCCGCCGCAGAGATAGGCCTGGCTCCCGGAGGCGTCGCCGACGTATTTGGCGACGACATCGGTGATGAGGCCGTAGTCCCGGCACTGATCGCTCCGTTCGTCGCCGGAAAGGGCGGGGGTGAATTTGAACCAGTCGTTCCGGCTTTCCACTTCACGGAGCAGTTCGACGTAATACAGATCGCTTGGCCGCACCGCGCCGAAGAACAGGTGGACCGGCCGGCGCTGGCCCTTGTCCATCATATCCTCGAGCATGCCGAGGAACGGGGACAGACCTGAGCCGCCGCCTATCCAGATGCACGGCTCGTCGCCCGGTCGGAGGAAGAAGTCGCCGAACGGACCGATCATCTTGAACGAATCGCCGACAGCCGCCGATTCGAACAGGTACGGGGTAAGGAGGCCTTTCGGGTTTTTCCTGATAATGAGGTCGACGTGATCGGTGGTCCGGGACGGCGTCGCAAAGGAGAAACAGCGCATCGGCTGGGATTTCGGTTCGGGGATTTTCCCGACCAGGGTGACGAACTGGCCGGCCAGGTGCGGAATGGCGTCGCCGTCCGCGAGGCGGAAGCTGTAGCGGCGGATGTCGTGGGTAAGCGGAGTTATTTCCGCCAGGGTGACGGCGTGCTCCTTCGCGTCGAAGACGTACTCCGGGACGGTGACGTCGATGTCGCCAACGAGACGGAGCTGGCAGGCGAGGCGGCGTCCGGCGGCGCGTTCGAGTTCGCTGATGAGTTTGACCTCGTTGTCCGTGAAGAGGTCTGTCTCGCCCCTGTCGACAACGACCTTGCACTGGCCGCAAAGCCCGCGCGCGCCGCAGCCGGTGGGGCAGGAGGATGCCGTTGACCCGGAGGGCGGCGAAGAGGCTCATCCCCTTGCGGCACTGGAGAACTTTTTGACCCTTGTTCAGGGTGACGGTGCAGGTGTTGGTGGTGGCAGGCGCGTCGGACATTGTTTTCTCCCCTTGTGAAGCGGAATACTTCGGTAACCCTCCCCTGAGAGCATGTTGTTAAAAAGCGTCTCGCCGCGCCATACGTCGTCAAATCGGCTCTCGGCGTGTTTCTGGGCCATACCGCCGGCCCAAAAGCCAAGCCTGCCGCCGATTTTTCCTCGTCTGGCACGACGATCCGCAATTTAACAACACGCTCTGATACGTTCACCTCGTACATCCCGACCCGTGCATGGAGCGTGTCGCCATGCACCGGGGAACTGCTGAAAAGATGCACGGCTTAAAGAAAATCGCAGGGGCGGCATGGCGGTGATGCGAAAAACGCGTCAATCATTTCCGTTGTACAGCGCGAGGTATTCGCGGGCCGGTTCCAGGGCCGGATGGCTCAGGTCGCCGGTGAGCCGGACAAATTCCCGCAGGTGGAGGATGGCCCGTATGCGTTCCTGGAATTGGGCCGGATATTTCAAATAGAGATCGGCAATCTGCAGGTGCAGTTCCGCCAGCATGCGCGGATCGGCGCTGTCGCCGGCCTGCTGGAAGACGCCAAGGAGATCGTTCAGGACGGCGAAGCTTTCCGACACGCGGTTCACCTTCCGGAGCGCCAGGGCGAGGCGGAGGCGGGCGTCGTAGTTGTGCGGCTGTTCCTGGATAACGTCCTGGAAGGCGTTGATGGCGGCGGTGAGGTTGTTGAAGTTGTTCTGCTTGACGCCGCGGTCGTATTCGCAACAGCCCATGTAGAGGCGGGAGCGGATGGTCATGGCGATGAGTTCCGGGTTGTCGCGGCGGCTTTCCTGACCCCTTTGCCAGGCGGCGCGGAAGCGGGGCAGGGCGGCGTCGGGGTTTTTGAAACCGTGGTACTGGACGCGGCCGATGTTGTACTGAATGACCGGGTCGTCCGGGCGGAGCATGGCGGCGGTCTCGAGTTTAATGAGTGCTTCGCGCCATTCGCGTTGGTAAAGGAGCACCTGTCCCCAGAGGAGCCAGGCCTCGGCCAGGCGGTCGTCGTAGGTGGTGGCTTCCTTGGCGTTGTCGGCGGCGCGGAGGTAGTTATTGAGGTCGGAATGGGCGAGGGCTATCCAGAAATAGGCTTCGGCGTTTTCCGGCTGAATCTTCAGGGCGGACTTGAACCGGGCGATGGCGCGGTGCAGTTCGTCCTGCGAGCCGGTACGGAGGAGACTGACGCCTTCGTCGATGAAGGTACGGACGCGCTGGGCATCGTCCTCGCCGGCGAGGACCAGCGTTGGCAGGCAGGCTAACGCCACGGCGAGCGCGGCGGTGCGTATGAGTGATCGCATGTGGAGAACCTCCAAAACTATTGGTCCGGCCCGGACAACGCAAACGCCCGGGCGGACAATGTCCCGGACGCCGCCATGACGACGGCGCCCTGGACGGATTCGGTTACCCCCAAGTACCAAACATCCCCGCTGTGTTTCGACATTTACCAGAACAGGTGAAACACCAAACCGCTCAGCGGCTTCGGGTAGAAATAGGTCGACTTCTGCGGCATGACGGCGCCGGCTTCGGCAATGTCCCTGACCTGCTGCATTGGGGTCGAGCGGAGGATAAAGCCGCACTGGGCGCCGTCCCGGCCGGTCCTGACAAAGTCGAGGGTTTCGTCGAGGCTCTTCGAATAGAGGATATTCTCCTTCCGGAGAAGTTTTCCTTCGTCGATACCGAGGAGGTTGTCCATGAGGAGGGTGTGGAGGACGGAGACGTCCAGCACCTTCCAGGCGTCGGCGGCGTCCGGGTGGGCCTCCTCCATCGGCTGCCTGTCCTTCAGGGTCAGCATGAACAGCCGGTCGGGGGCGTAGGCGAAACCGAAGGCTGGGAGTTCCTGCGCTTCGAGTTCGGCTTCGACATTTTCCCGGGTGACCGGGGTGATGGTGAAATTCTTCTCGGCGGCGGTGAGGAAGGCGGACGGGTCGAAATCCTTCAGCCCGTAGACAATCCGGTGCGTCGGCCAGATGACGAGGCCGGGATCGGAATCCGGCACGATAAACATCATGATGTAGTCGCAGTCGAGATCGCCACGAAGCGGCGGCACCTGCCCGGCGGCGGTCATGGCATTCCGGATCTCCGCCTGGTAGGCGAGGGCGGTTTCGTAGCGGTGGTGGCCGTCGGCGATGAACAGTTCCGGTTCCGCCATTTGCGACAGGAGGCGGTGGAGGCGTTCCTGATCGTCCACGACCCACATGCGGTTCCGGACGCCGTCGTCGTCCGTGATGTCGAGGCACGGTTCGTAGTCGACCAACGTTTCCAGGGTGTCGGAGACGGTGCGGTCGGCGTCGGCGAGGAGACTGAAGATGGGTTCCAGGTTTCCTCGGGTGGTGCGCATGAGTTCAAGCCGGTCCTGCTTCGGTCCGGACAGGGTTTTTTCGTGGGGATAGATGCCTTCCTTGCCCCATTCGGACAGGCGGACCCGGGCGAAAAAGCCCCGGCGGGTGTAGTCGCGGCCGGCGTTCGAGAAGTTCTGTTCGTAGAGGTAGACGGCGGGGCGGTCCTGGAGGAAGAGCATGTCGTTCCGCCAGGCGTCGAGGTGGCTGGCGGCGCGGGTGTACCGGTTGTCGATGTGGGAGTCGCCGGGGCCGGTCTTGCCGAAAATCAGCCTGACCACGTTCCGGTCGTCCCGGGCGTAAAGCCGGTTCTGCTCGTCTTCACCAATGATATCGTAGGGCGGGGCCATGACCTTCGCGAGATCGACCTTGCCCGGATCGTAGCGCCAGCCCGGGAACGGGAAAATTGAACTCATTGTGACACTCCTTCCACTGCCGCCCGGTCCGGGCAAAAAGCCGACGGACCGGGCCGGAGACGGATTTTTTCATTACACCGAAAAACATGCACAATCGGACATCACTCGGACGGGGTCACGGTGCAGCGAATACCGTTTCAGGCCGCTGTCGCGCCGCACCCTTTCCGGGCGGTCCTACTTTTTCTCTTCGATGTTCTTGATCCCGAGTTCCTTCAACTGCTTTTCCTCGACCGATCCGGGCGCGCCGGTCATGAGGTCGACGGCGCGGGCGTTTTTCGGGAAGGCGATGACTTCCCGGATGCTGTCCGTGCCGCCCATCATGGCGACGCGGCGGTCGATGCCGGGGGCGATGCCGGCGTGGGGCGGCGTGCCGAACTGGAGGGCGTCGGTGAAGAAGCCGAACCGTTCCTTAATCTGGTCTTCCGGAATATTGAGAACCTGGAAGACCTTTTTCTGCAACTCGGCGTCGTGGATTCGGACCGAGCCGGACGCCACTTCGCTGCCGTTCAGGACCATGTCGTAGTCGGCGGAAGGGGCCGTCTCGAGGCCGCAGTCCTCCTTCGTCGGATCGGCCGCCATCATGAAGTCGACGTCGTCCGGGTGGACCGAGGTGAAGGGATGGTGGGCGGACTGCCAGCGCTTTTCCTCGGGCATCCACTCAAACCCGGGGAAGTCGGTGACCCAGGTGAACTTGAAATCGCCGGGGGTGGTGAGGTTCAGTTTGACCTGCCCGAGGTAGTTCCGGACAGCGGCGAGGCTGGCGTTGACGATGCGCTTCGAGTCGGCGGAGAAGGCCATGGCGTCGCCCGGCTTCGCGCCCATGCGGGCGGCGATGGCGTCAATTTGCTCTTTCGTGAAGAACTTGACCGGAGCGCCGGCGTACTCGCCGGAGGCGTTGATTTTGATCCAGGCCAGGCCCTTGGCGCCGTAGGGTTTGGCGACGTCAAGGAGTTCGACATCGAGCTCCTTCCGGCTGAACGAATCGCCGCCCGGGATGACGATGCCTTTAATAATGCCGCCGGACGAGAGAACGGCGCGGAAGACCTTGAACTCGACGTCCGCAACGAGATCGGAGATGTCGTGCAGTTCGAGACCGAAGCGGAGATCCGGCTTGTCGCAGCCGTACTTGTCCATGGCTTCGTGGTAGGTCATCCGGGGGAACGGCGTTTCGATGTCGGCGCCGCAGCCGGCCTTGAAGGCGGCTTTCATCGCCGCTTCGGCGACGCGGAAGACGTCTTCCTGCTCGGCAAAGCTCATCTCGAGGTCGAGCTGGGTGAATTCGGGCTGACGGTCGGCGCGGAGATCTTCGTCCCGGAAGCAGCGGGCGATCTGGTAGTAGCGATCGCAGCCGCCGATCATGGTGAGCTGCTTGAACAGTTGCGGGCTCTGCGGCAAGGCGTAGTAACTGCCCCAATGCACGCGGGACGGCACGAGGTAGTCGCGGGCGCCTTCCGGCGTCGACTTGGCGAGGATGGGCGTTTCGATTTCCAGGAAGTCGAGTTCGTTCAGGCTTTCCCGGATGGCGTGGACGAACCGGTGCCTGGCCGCCAGGTTCTGCTGCATGGTCGGGCGGCGGAGGTCGAGGTAGCGGTAGGTGAGGCGGGCTTCCTCGCCGACCTTGGCGTGTTCGTCGACCTCGAACGGCAATGCGGCGGACTTCGAGAAGACGACAAAGGATTCCACCGCCACTTCGATTTCGCCGGTGGTCATTTTCGGGTTAATCATGTCGTCCGGACGGGCCAGCACCTTGCCGGTGACCTGGAGAACCCATTCGGCCCGGACGTCCTGGCCGAGGCGGAGCACTTCCGGCTTTTCGGTGTCGAAAACGATCTGGGTGAGGCCGTAACGGTCCCGGAGATCGATAAACATCAGGCTGCCGTGATCGCGGCGGTTCTGGACCCAACCGGACAGGGTGACGGTCTGGTCGACATGGCTCTTGTTCAATTCGCCGCAGGTGTGAGAACGCATCATTGTAGGTAGTTCCTCTAATATAAGAAATTCATGGGTAATGGCTGGTAGTAAAACGAATGCGTGGCCGCCGGCCGGAAGACGACCGGCAGCCGCGCGTTTCGGGTTTTTCAGTTGATCCGGGCCAGAGTGGTCTGTTCCCGGCCGGGGCCGTAGGAGACGCTGCCGATTTCGACCTCGAGGAATTCGGCTATGCGGTTAACATAGTTCGCCGCCGCTTCCGGAAGTTCCGAGACGGTCTTGCACGGCGGGAGATCCGTCTTCCAGCCGGGGCGCGTTTCGTACTGCGGTTCGGCGCCTTCAAGCAGGCCGACATCGGCCGGGAAGTCGGCGGTGACGACGCCGTCAATTTTATAACCGGTGCAGATCTTCAGTTCGTCGAACTGGGACAGGATGTCCAGCTTCGTGATGTGGAGGCGGTTGACGCCGTTGACCCGGGCGGCATGGCTGGCGACAACGAGGTCGAGCCAGCCGCAACGGCGCGGGCGGCCGGTGGTGGTGCCGAATTCGTCCCACTGGTTTTTGCCAGTGCCACGGAGGAGATCGGCAAAGTCGCCGTCCAGTTCGGTCGGAAACGGTCCGCTGCCGACGCGGGTGGTGAAGGCCTTGAGGAGCCCGGGCACTTCCCGGATCATGGTCGGCGGCAGGCCGGACCCGGTGAAGCAGCCGCCGGCGGTGGTGTTCGAACTGGTGACGAACGGGTACGTCCCGAAATCGACGTCGAGCATGGTCCCTT
>JAJBTL010000282.1 GCA_020860865.1 Planctomycetota bacterium
CGCGTACAACCGGAGCCAGGTAAAATCGGCAATGCCCCCGGGGTCCATTGGCAGGAGGTGGTGGCTCGCCAGTTCGATGAACCGCGCCCCAGGATCGCGTCCGGCGGCGGCATCGGCCAGCCACATTGTCGCCGTGTCACTGTCGCTCCCACGGTTCAGCGTTGTCATGAGCGTCTCCGCCGCCGCCTGCCACTGCCGGAGGGCGGACAGGCGGTAGGCGTCGAGCTAGGCCCGGCGCTGGGCAAGGTCATGGTCGCCCCCAAGGTAGGAAACGAATTCTTCAATAATTTGAAATGCGTCCCGCGTCCACAGGGCAGGAATAATGACGTCGCCGTTGCCGTCGCCGCGTAGCGGTTTGTCGTCAGCCACGGCGCGCGCGACAGAGACATCGGCCAAACCCGGCGCCGCGTCAAGCCACTCGAGGAGCCAAGACAGGCCGCCGCCCGGCGCCGAGGCGAGAAGGTAACGCTCGAATTCCTTTAATGTATCGCGGGTTTCCGGCATCCAGTCCTGGTCGCCGGCCCAGTCGAAATACGTGTCCAACAGTTCGATGTCCCGCCCGGACGCCACCCCGGTGACCCGCGCCAGGGCGTGAAGGAGCCGCGTCTCCCCGGTCGGCGACCGGTCGCGGCGGAGGCTCCGGTCAATCCCTTCCCGTACCACCGCCAGCCTGAGGAAGGCGTTTCCGAGCGCTTTCGCATCGCCGGACGATGCGGCCCGGAGGGCGTCGTCCTGGATGCGGTCGACTGTCGGCACCGCCACGAGGTCGTGGTAGGCGACGGCGTACCGTTCCGCCAAAGCGTCCGCCAGGGCGGCGGTTTCCCGGCCGCCGAAGAGCGGCACATTCCAGCCCCGCGCCGCCAGCCGGGCCTGGACCGCCAGTTCCCGGTAGTCGTCGAGGCTTTCGGGTCGCGCCGGCATCGCCGTCCGCCCGGCCGCGCCGAGAAGGACGTTCCGCGCTTCCACATACGACCAGGTCAATATGGCGGAGAGGCCGAGGCAGACGGCGAGCATCGCCGCCATGCCGGCGGCATAGGCACTCCGCAACTGTGGAAACAGCAGGCGCCGCGCCGATCCGGAAAGTTGTTTCACATCCGCTGGAATGGTTTTCCGGAGAAGATTCTGAAGAAACCAGGACGGCGCCGTCGGCACTGTTTCCCGGAGCGGTTTGAAGGTTTCGAGGACGGACAACGCCGCCTCGGCCGGTGCGCCGCCCGGATCGCTGGCGACAAGAAACGCCCCGCGAAGCATCGCCGCCTTCCCAGCCGATCCGAACACCCGTTCCGCAAACACCCCGAGCGGCCCGGCCAACCGGTCCAGTTCATCCGGCGCCTGGAACGCCGCCGCCCGTTGCCGGGCGCTCCGGAACGCCGTGGCCGCCTCGTCCGGCACCAGCCGGTCGCGGCAGAGCGAAAGCATCCGGGTGACAAACCGGTTCGGCGTCTCCCCGTCGTCCAGACGAAGCGCCCCCAGGGGCTTGTCCAGTTCATCGCCGGGAACTGTCCCGACCACGCTTCGGAGCCCGTACAAGCGGTCAATATTATTGACGACAAGATAGGTGGGAAGCGCCGCGAACTGTTCACCAAGGACGGTGAGCCGGTTCCGGAGGACCATGGCCTCGTCTCGGAGCACCGACGGCGAAATCGTCCCAAGCCGCACCGCGTCGAGGACGACAACCACGCCGGCGAGGGCATTCCCGACCGGACTGTTCGCCAGTTCGGCCGTGAAGTCGCGCCAGAGGTTCTCCGTCCCGTCCTCACGGGCGAACGGCGTCACCAGCCAGGTCGCCTTGCCTCGGTGGCAGGAAAACACGTCTTCCCGTTCTCCCGGATACGACAATCCGCCCGCGTCAATAAAGCCGTTCGCGTCGGTTCCCGGTTCGCCAAGAAGAAGAAACGCCGGCCGCCTCCGCCCGAATACCTCGAGCATTCCCGGCGCCCGCCGGAGACTGGCCCAACGTCCGCCTGACGTGGCCGGTCGCCGGAGCCGGAACGCCGTAGCGGCGCCGCCTGCCAAGAGGCCAATCGTTCCGGCCTCGGCCGCCCCGATACCGCTGTAGAGGAGGGCGCCGCCGCACGCGGCGGTCACGCCCGCCCAACAGGCGGCGTTGTGGAGACTGGAGCGGTTGGCGTGGCTGGTCGTCACTGCGTTACCTCACAATATTATGGTAGAGGGTATCAAGGTTGTTCCGGTACGCGAAATAAAGGAGCCCGGTCAGGATCGGTGGCGCCAGCCAGACGGCGACACGGCCGACCGCCGGCAGGTAATCGCGAAACCCGCGCTTCCTATAGACCGTCACGTCCTCCACCGGTTCGTCCGGAAGGAGGAGTGCCTCCCGGGCGGTCCTGATGTATTCATCCCGTTCCGCCGACACCCCGTTTTCGTCCACCCCATAATAGCCGACAAACCCGAGGTCGAGGCAGAGGAGGTAGACGCGGATAAGTTCCTTGTCCGGAACCACGCCGTTACCGGGTTGGAGAAGCAGGTTCAGCCGCTGGTAAAATTCCACCGGCGAGGCGTCGGTCAGGTCCGGCGTCACCGGCAGGTCGCGGGTCGCCGCCATGGCGTCGAGCCGTTCCCGGAGCCAGCAGGCGACGGCGAACCAGGCGTATTCGTCGGCCTGGCCGCGCCGCTGTTGCCCGGCCTGATCGATAAGTTCGCCAAGGTCCCAGGTCACCGCGTCCCGGGACAGGGGGCGCCGCGCCGAACCGCCTCCTCGAGGTGGAGGACATACGAGAATATCGGACGGAACGCGTCCCGGTAGTTCATTCTGGTTTTTCCCCCGAAAATCTTGTTACGGCGTCAATACCACGACTCAGACGTAAAACCGCCTGTCCAAAAAGAGCCATACGATTATTATCGGATGGATTCATCAATTTCTGCTGGAAAAATACCCGACCGGCCGGCCGGGAAGGGTCGGGAGACGGAATGACGTCCGCACATTTCAAGATATTTCCGTCAAGTAAATCACGGCCATTGGACCGGTTATCCTCTACATTTCTTGAAAGAGGCGGGCAGAGGTACGGCAATTCATTCATGGACAATAGTTGTCTGGCTGGCAACTGCTCTATACCCACGGACATCCGTAATAGAAAACCATAAGGACGCGCACTGTATGACCATTCTCCGTTCCTTACTGTTCATGATCTCGATTATCGTGGCGATACCGAGCCTGGCCGGATGCGTCAGGTACGACCAATCCTATGCCACGCCGTGCCTGGAAGAGGACGGAGCGGAAAGCTCCGCCGCCATCCGCGTGGACCGAAAAGACCCGGCCCGCCAGCACCGTATAGTCAACATGGCCGGCGACCCGAGACACACCCCGACGCCCCGCGACATCCGGGAGGCGCGCAGTTTTGTCAATGCCTCGGTCGAGCTCCTCGCCGTCGACGGCCCGCTCGCCTACCGCTCCGACGGCTCCGCCAGTCATCCGAAATCGGTTGAATACGTTGCCGCCAAACGCGCCCTGACTATCGAGTACATTGCTTCCGACGCGCTCAACATGATTGACGGCGTGCCGCACCCGCTCCTGGTGAGCGTCTACCATGTGAAGAACCGCCGTGAACTGGACAAGACGCTGAATGCGGTCGGCGGTGTGGAGGTACTATTAAACGGAGAGGAATTCACCGACGAAGTCACGGGAATTGAACGCTTCACCATTCAGCCCGGCGAATCCGGCCACCTAATCATCGACCGGCCCCACGATGGCAAATACGTCGCCATTGCCGCCGGTTACGGCGACGGCCGCGTCTTCGTCGGCGAATATCCCTTGGGAGAATACAATACCTCCGGAACCAGCATCATCAGTAACCGGCGCAGCATGTACCGCCCGCTCCCGTTAAAGCTCTTCGCCGATTTCCGTCCCGACCGCATGGCGGTCTACCACGACGACCTCGTCTACGACAGCCTTCGCGGTGTAACCCGCCTGCAGGCCAGGAACGTCCGGGATATTCGTTTTAAAGAGAATGAGAAGGCACCGGTCAAATTGGAATAAAAACCTGACCTGTAAATGGTGGACGACAAGACGGTAGGTTGACAATGATATCATGAGAGGATATCATAAAGCCATGAACGCGAAGCATCGGAAAACCCTCGCCGCGCTCTTTTCCGCTCCGATTCCCCGAAATATCGCGTACAGGGACGTGGCTGCGTTACTCACGGCAGTAGGTTGAATTGTCAGGCAAAGGGAGGACTCTCGCGTTGACTTTTTTCATGGACAGAAGACTCTCCATATACACGAACCTCATCCCGGAAAAGAAATAAGACCGTATCAGGTGAAGGATGTGCGGAGTTTTCTCAAGAAAATCGGAGTTGGGCCATGAGTGATAATTCAATGAAATACAAAGGCTATGTTGGAACGGTCGAATACAGCGCCGAGGATGGCTGTTTTATCGGTCGAATCCACGGTATCAGCGATATCGTCAGCTTCGAAGGCGAAAGCGTAAAAGAACTCGAAGCGGATTTCCGGAATGCCGTGGATAGCTACTTACTGACGTGCGCTGAAATTGGCAAAAAGCCCGAAAAGCAATGCTCTGGCAAGATGTTGTTGCGGATGCCGGCTGAACTCCATTACCAACTCACCGTTCAGGCCGAGGCGACCGGTTTCAGCGTCAATTCGCTCGTTGTCGAGGCGGTGAAGGAAGTGTGTAAAAGACACGTCCGCCGTCCGGCGGCGAAAACGGCGAATCGGCGAAAGCCAAAAGCTCAGACTAAAAAATGATCGAACGTAATGAAAAAGGATTCCATTGTGCCGCAAGGCCATGGCGTTTGCGCTGCCTGAATAAATTGGTGAGCCACGAACCGAACCATACGGATAAGGAAAGGGTGAGTATCCGGCTGGTAAACTGACAGCGGTCGAACTGGACCACATTTCCGTTTTCGAGAAAATTCGCCGCGTCAACGATGCGGGGAACGAATAATGGTCCTCCCGAGATTTGGCGGGCGTGCTGGGATATAGTCAATACCGCAACGCCGAGTCGGTTATCGAGAAGGCATAAGCGGCATGTTTCAATAGCCAGAGGGTGGAGGATCATTTTGCGGCCATGCGCAAAATGATCAAGACTAAAAAGGGCGGCGTGCGTGCGGTGAGTGATCTTTTCCTCTTCCTCTGCGCCTGCTCGGATGTGCACTTGCGTGTCTTTTGCGGAGTTGCATCAACCGCTGACAGGACAAATGTTTTAAACAGCTTGACTTACTTAAATTATAAATTAAGCTATATGCCGAAAGAAAATGGTTTTGTCCCCGATTCAGGTGATTATGGCCCTGCGGCCACAGAAACCGGATGGCACTACGCTGTGGGCCAGTGAGAAGGTCATGGAGCTGGTTCTTGGAATCGACGGTGTGATTGACCGTTCGCAGCAGAACAGGACGATTCGCAAACTTCAACACTTTTGCGATGGCAATTTCAAGGTATTCCTTCCGGAAACAATCAAGCGCGAATTCGGCAAGACCTTTGGCGTTCACTTGAGCCAAATTCGCCTGGTGGGATTTTTCAACGTCGGGTACGAAAACTTCATCGCGGTTGACTGGTTCGTTAAGAAGACCCAGCAGAACGACCGGCGGATGAATGCGATTTATGAGAAGGTGGATAAGATACGGGAGACTGGACAATGGCAAAAAGTAAAATAGACCGGATGCGGGAGATGGCGGCGGAGATCCAGCGGCGGAGTGAGGAATTCGCCAAAACGCCGGAAGGCGAGGATTTTGACATTCAAATGGAATTCGCGACCAAGCTTCTGAAGGCCATGAAGGCGAAGCGGATGACCAAGACCGATCTGTGTGAACGAATTGGTATGAAGGCGCCGCAGTTCACCAAGATCATTCAGGGCGAGGCGAACATTACCATCACCATGATCGGACGCATTGCGAAGGGGGTTGGCGTCCCGCCGTCGCGGCTTATGCCAAACAAGCTGGTTGTTGCCAGTAAATAAACCCCGCCAGAAACGGGAAAGAATAAAATAACGAATTATAGCGATAATGGGAGGAGCAGGAACGAAAGTGTTTTCTTCTGCGCCACATTACAATAAAACCCCGCCTCTCGAAAGAAGCGGGGCACTGAATAGTGGCGATCACGACGGGACTCGAACCCGCAACCTCCAGATCGACAGTCTGGTGCTCTAACCAATTGCGCTACGTGATCTTCTGCGCTGTTGAGAAAGAGAAGTATATGGACCGGCCGAAAAATGTCAAGGGGAAGATTCGGAAATTTTTGAAAATTTGCCGCAATCGTCCATTTAGGTCTCCGGGTCGATGAACTTGACTGACGCCCGTTGGATAGCGTCCAGCCCCATTTTACTGCGTATTTTGTCCGTTGCCGCCTCGAGCCGCTCCAGTTTTTCCTTGTCCGGCTGGGCCGGTTTTTCCTCGGAAAAAAGGCTGCCCTGAACCTCACCGGCCGGGGAAAAGTTCGCGAGTCCAACGCCGATCAGCCGCGCCGGACGCCGCCCGGCCTCGGTCTTGTCCCGTAAAAGCTGCCTGGCGGTGGCGTAGATCGTCTCGGACAGGTGGGTCGGTTCGTCGATTGTTTGCCGTCGGGTAACGGTGGTGAAGTCGCCGTACCTGAGCTTCAGGAAGATGACCCGCCCGACCAGACCGTGTTTCCGCACCCGCCTTGACACCTTGTCCGAAAGTTTGAGGAGAATCGCCTCCAGTTCGTCCCGGTCGAGAATGTCCCGGGGAAACGTCGTTTCATTGGAAATGGATTTTTCCTCTTCGTCCGGCACCACCTCGGACGGGTCGATGCCGTTCGCCAGATCGTGGAGTTCCCCGCCGGTTTTCCCAAGGGCGTCCCGGAGTGCCTTTTTCGGCCATTCCCTCACCTGACCGATGGTGAGGATGCCCATTTTCTCCAGCTTCCTGTTCGTCACCGGCCCGACACCCCATATTTTGTTGACCGGGAGCGCGCCGAGGCGGTCCAGAATTTCATCCTCCGGAATGACCGTCAATCCGTCCGGCTTGTCCAGGTCGGAAGCGATTTTCGCGACAAACCGGCACGACGACACGCCGACGGACGCTGTCAATCCGGTCGCCGCCTTGATGTCGGCCCGGATGCGCCGGGCAATCGTCACCGGGTCGCCGTAGAGTCGCTGGCTGCCAGTGACGTCGAGGAAGGCTTCGTCCAGGCTGATGTTTTGAACGAGCGGCGTTATCCCGTGGAAGATTTCAAAAATCCGCGATGACATCTCGGCGTACCGCTCCATCCGTGGCCGGACGAGGATGGCATGCGGGCACAACCGAAGCGCCTTTCCGGTTGGCATCGCCGACCGCACCCCGTAGGGCCTGACCTCGTAGGAAGCCGCCGACACCACCCCGCGTGACCGGGCCGGCCCGCCGACGATGAGCGGCTTCCCCCGGTACTCCGGGTGGTCGAGCTGCTCCACCGACGCGTAAAACGCGTCCATGTCGACATGAAGGATGGCACGCCGCCACAAGGTCATAGGGTAGGGCCTCACAGGCAAAAGTATCCAAAATAACACGTCATCGCGAGAGGAAGAACTCGACCAGTGTATCCCGCCCGACCTTGACCGGATGGTTGTTCATCCGCGCCATGTTCATACTGTCGACGAGCACCTCCATCTTCTCCCGGCTGTCAATGCCGACCTCGGGGAAGGTGATGGCCAGTCCGCAGGCCTGCATCAAATTGCGCCAAAACTGGAAGGCATCCTCAGCCGTTTTCTGTCCGAGAACGGAGAAAAGGCTCCGCATGTTCTCCCGCTGGCCCTCGGGTCCGAGCGGGCTGTTTGTCTCGAGCGTCTCGTCCATGTTGAGGAGGAAGAAGTACGGCAGCGTCAACGCCACCGCGTGCCCGTGCGGCAGGCCGTACTTCTTGGTCAGGTGGTAGGCAAGGGCGTGCGGCATGGTGGTCCGGGTCAGGTTGATGGCCTCGCCGGACAGATACGACCCCTGGAGCATATGGTAGCGGTTCCCCGGCTCCGGGGTGCGGACGGCATTGAAGATGTTCGGGAGGATGTAGCCTATGGACGTTCTGGCGATTTCCCGCGCCTTCTCCGAGGTGTTGGACGACCAGTAGGCCTCCACGGACTGGGACAGCCCGTCGAAGCCCGTGGCGGCCGTCTGGTACGGCGGGAGGGTGTACGTCATCTCCGGGTCGGCGACAGCCATGTCCGGCCGGATGTGCGGGTTTGCCAGGGATTGCTTGACCGCAAGCCGGTAGAACACGGCGAACATGGTCGCTTCGGCGCCGCTCCCGGCCGTTGTCGTGATGGCGACGACCGGCGGCCCGTCGCCGGACGGCACCAGCGTCTCCGGCCTCTCGTCGTCGTACGGCTCCTTCGTGAACGCCACCACCTTAATCATCTTCGCCACGTCGATCGGGCTACCGCCGCCGTAGGCGACAATGAGGTCGGGCTTGAACCGGTTGTGGACCTCTACGCCCGCCAGTATCTCGTCGAACTCCGGATTGATCGAGAACCCGTAAAACACGACTGTCTCCCGATCGGTAAAAAACCGACGCCGTTCCACCGCATTAAAACGCTCCCAGCCGCTTTCCGACGCCACCACCAGTACCCGATGATAGTCGCGGCCCGCCAAATCAAGCAGCGCCTCGTTGACGGCGCCAAAACCCACATAATCTTTCATGCCTGTTTCCTCCAAATGTTCGAAAAAAAGATTGCATATATAATGTATTTTAGCTACACTGGTGAGGGTAGAGAGAAGAGGACTGACAGATTACTACGGATTCGGTTGACAACCCCGTCGCCACACCGTTGCAAACAACCGCTAAGTTGGTACTTGGTAACGGTTTGATGATGGTGGCAGCAGGTCTTCCGCAGTTCCCGGCACTCTCTCCTTTCATATGACAGCATACATGAAATCCCGGCCGCGACGAAGACAATTTCCGGTTCGCGGTGAAATTTCAGCCGACCGCCGGTTTTTTCGGTTGTGGTTGGAAGCGTTTTGAAGATACTAGGGACGTCCATTCACGGGCAATCCCGTCGGTCCCGGTGAGTATCGGGACGGCTGGATTGGTACCACCGCGAGTGTTGATGCACGACGAAAGGAAAGAGTTCGGACGGGGCGAATCGTTTTCGCTTCGGAAAAATCCCAGGTCACCCCGTAACCGCCGACCCATTGCCGGACGGCTGTTTTTTTGTTGAATTTTTGGAGACGCAACCCATGGCAGACAGCGACGATATCGTCACCCCGACCGCCGCCAACGACGGAGATTACAGCGGGAGTTCCATTAAAGTTCTCGAAGGCCTCGACGCGGTCCGGAAGCGCCCCGCCATGTACATCGGCGGCACCGGCCCGGACGGCCTCCACCACCTCGTCTGGGAAGTGGTGGACAACTCCATCGACGAAGCCATGGCCGGCCACTGCGACCGCATCGTCGTCACCATCAACGACGACGGCTCCATGACCGTCCTCGACAACGGGCGCGGCATTCCGGTCGACTGGCACAAGGAACAGGGCATGTCCGCCCTCACCGTCGTCATGACCGTCCTCCACGCCGGCGGCAAGTTCGACCACGATTCCTACAAGGTGTCGGCCGGCCTCCACGGCGTCGGCGTCAGTTGCGTGAACGCCCTATCCACCTGGCTCGAAGCCGAGGTATTCTTGAACGGCAAGATCCACTTCCAGCGGTTCGAACGTGGCGTTCCCGTTACCGAAGTCGAGGAACGCGGCAAAACGAAGCACCGGGGCACGAAGGTGACATTCCTCCCGGATAACACCATCTTCACCGAGACCACCGAGTTCAAGTACGATCAGATCGCCAGCCGCCTCCGCGAATTGGCCTTTCTGAACAAGGGCCTGACCATCGAATTCGTTGACAACCGGGTCGAGGACAAGCGCGACAGTTACTTCTACCGTTCCGGCATCAAGGGGTATGTTGAAAGCCTGAACGAAAACAAGAACGTTATTAATCCTGCCGTCATCTACTTCGAGCACCGCGACGCCGAAAAGAACTTCGAACTCGAAATCGCCATGCAGTACAACGATGGCTATACTGAAAATGTTTATTCATTTGTGAATAATATCAATACGATAAATGGCGGTACCCACCTGTCCGGTTTTCGTTCCGCCCTGACGCGTACCCTTAATCAATGGGCCCGCAATAACAACCTTATCAAGGAAAACGAGGAAGCCATCCAGGGTGAAGACACCAGGGAAGGCCTTGCCGCCGTAATCTCTCTCCGGATTGCCGATCCGCAGTTCGAAGGCCAGACCAAGGGCAAGCTCGGCAACTCCGAGGTCGAAGGCGCTGTCGCCCAGGTCGTCAACCAGAATCTCGGCATGTATCTTGAAGAAAAGCCGCGCCTGGCGAAATCAATCATCCAGCGTACCCTTGACGCCGCCGCGGCCCGGAAGGCCGCCCGCCGCGCCCGCGACCTCGCTCGGCGGAAAAACGCCCTTGCCGGCGGCGGTCTCCCGGGCAAGCTGGCCGACTGCATCTCCAGGGACCGCGACTCGACCGAACTCTACCTTGTCGAAGGTGACTCCGCCGGCGGTTCGGCCAAGATGGGCCGGGACGCCCGGACCCAGGCTATTCTGCCGCTCCGGGGCAAGATTCTCAATGTCGAAAAGCACCGCATCGACAAGATTCTTTCCTCGCAGGAAGTGTCGAACATCATCACCGCCCTCGGCACCGGCATTGGTAAAGAAGACTTCAATATGGAGAAACTCCGCTACGGCAAGATCATCATCATGTCCGACGCGGACGTCGACGGCAGCCATATCCGGACCCTTATCCTGACGTTCTTCTTCCGCCACATGCCGGAATTGATCGATCAGGGCCGTCTCTTCATCGCCTGCCCGCCCCTCTACAAGGTGCAGAAGGGGAAGTCCATCCAGTACGTCCTGACGGAAGAGGACATGCAGGGCGCGCTTCTGAAACTGGGCGTCGAAGGCACCTCCTGCCAGGTCCGGGACAACGGCAATAGCCGCGAAATCAAGGGCGATGAATTCGTCCACCTTCTTGAACTCGTCAACCGGATCAACCGCTACACCCGGGCCATTCAGTACCGTGGCCTGACGCTCCGCGAATACCTTGAGGTGCGGAAGGACATCGGCGCCTTTCCGAAATACCGGGGTATCCTGAAAGGTGAGACCTACTGGTTTTCAGGCGACGACACTTTCACCGCCTTTATCAAATCCCGGGAAACGCAAGGAGAAACGGTCGAAGTCATCGAGGAAGACATCACCGTCAGCGCCGCCGGCATTCCGGAAAACGGCATGCTTGTCTCCGAATTCCTCGTCGCCGCCGAAATCGAAAAAGCGGCCCGGGAACTGGAACAACTCGGCTTCCGCACCGACGACATGATCTACCACGCGGAGCCCGGCGTCGACGCCCGCTTCTACCTCATCACGCCGAAGGACGAAGTCCCGTGCGAGAGCCTCAACGGCATTCTCGAAAACACCCGGGAAATCGGCAAACGCGGCATGGATGTCAGCCGGTACAAGGGTCTTGGCGAAATGAACCCGGAACAACTGTGGGAAACGACCATGGACCCGGAATCCCGGCTCCTCTACAAGGTCACGGTGGAGGACGCGGTCAAGGCCGACCAACTCTTCAACCTTCTTATGGGCGAAGTGGTCGAGCCGCGCCGGAAATTCATCGAACGCTACGCCCTCGACGCCCAATTGGACGTGTAGGCATCGGCCGTCCTTGTGTTTATGGCACAGGCACTGATTGTTAGTAGACCAACCGGTTTGATGGCGATGCGTCAATCCCATCCTTTTCTGAGAAGGTAAACCATGAGTTCCAATTTCTTCGCACCCAAGGCCATCGGCACCAAACCGATGGCTATCGAGGACGAGTTGAAAAACTCCTACCTCACCTACTCGATGTCCGTCATCGTCTCCCGCGCCCTCCCGGACGCCCGTGACGGCCTGAAGCCGGTCCAACGGCGCATTCTTTATACCATGAATGACCTCGGCCTCACCGCCGGCGGCCGTTTCCGTAAGTCCGCCAAGGTCGTCGGCGACTGCATGGGTAACTACCACCCGCACGGCAACGCGTCAATCTACGACGCCCTCGTCCGCCTGGCCCAGGACTTTTCGGTCAGGTACATGTTGGTCGATCCGCAGGGGAACTTCGGTTCCATCCACGGCGACCCGGCCGCGGCCGAACGATATACCGAATGCCGCATGGGCAAGGTTACGTCGGAAATGCTCGCCGACATCGACAAGGACACCGTCGATTTCGCGCCGAACTACGAAGGCACGACGGTGGAACCGGTCGTCCTCCCGGCCAAGGTGCCGATGCTTCTTCTGAACGGCGCCACCGGCATCGCCGTCGGCATGGCGACGTCGATACCGCCGCATAACCTGAAGGAAGTCATGAAAGGCGTCGTCGCCCTCATTGACGATCCGGATATCCTGA
Source organism: Planctomycetota bacterium (assembly GCA_020860865.1). GTDB lineage: Bacteria > Planctomycetota > SZUA-567 > SZUA-567 > SZUA-567 > JAJBSZ01. The sequence continues at coordinate 12,344 of JAJBTL010000282.1, forward strand.
TTAAAGACCTGATGAAACACATCCCCGGTCCCGACTTCCCGACCGGTGCGATGATCTGCGGCCGGGACGGCATCCACAAGGCCTACCACACCGGTCGCGGCCACATAACGATGCGCGCCCGCTGCCACACGGAAACCAGCAAAACCGGCAAACAATCCATCATCGTCACCGAGATTCCCTACCAGGTCAATCTCGGATCGCTTGTCGAGAAAATCGCCGAAGTGGTCAAGGACGGCAAAATCGACGGCATATCGAACATCAACGACCACACGTCGAAGAAGAACGGCATCCGCGTCTCCATCGACCTGAAGTCGGGCGAGAACTCGAATGTCATCCTAAACCAGCTCTACAAACTGACCCCGCTCCAGACCAACTTCTCCGTCAACAATATCGCCCTGGTCAAGGGCCGCCCGGAGACGTTGAACCTGAAGCAGATGCTCCAGTGCTACATCGATCACCGGTTCGAGGTCATTCGCCGCCGCACCGCCTACCTTCTCCAGAAGGCGGAGGCTCGCGCCCATATCCTTGAAGGCC
>JAJBTL010000427.1 GCA_020860865.1 Planctomycetota bacterium
TGCCGGCCATTTTTCCTCGTCTACGACGACGATCCGAAGTTATAGAACAGCTTCTGGTCGGAACCGCTCCCGGTACCGGCACCCGTCCGTCTCCGGACAGCGGCGCGATCCCCGGATGTTTACCGGAACGGAAAAACGTCCCGGGAAAAAACTCCGATAGTGATTGATCGACCGATTTCCGGCCGGCCTTCACGAAATCACGCCCGATAATCCCGCTTTTTATCGGACAAATCCGTATGTCCAGATAATTCAAACAGTTGAATTGTGTTTGCAATTGGCCCTTTTTCTTTTATGATGAACTCGGCTCTTCCCGGCGGGGGACGCACGACGCCCGCCAGGCGAGATCTTTAGCATTTAAAGAATTTACGTGATAATTCCGAGTTAGTCGCATCCAGTCGCTTACGGGCGTTTTTTCCACACTACCGGAAAAAACACCTCTACGCTCCTTCCAGCGCCTAACTCGGATTATCACAGTATTTCTTAAAACGCTTTGGTGTATTTTTACATGAACCACGACAAAAACGAGGTGGGGATGGGAGCGAAGACAACAATGAAAACAACCGGAAACCTGCTGCGCGGCGCTGTGGCGGCAATCGCCCTGTGCGTCCTGACAGTCGCGTCGGCCCTGGCCGGCGAACGCGTTTTACACGTGTACACCTGGTCGGACTATTTCGATTCGGAAGTGATAGCCGCGTTTGAACGCGACAACAAGTGCCGCGTTTATATTGATTATTTCGATTCCAACGAATCCATGTATGCGAAATTGAAGGCCGGTGGCGGCGGTTACGACGTTATCACCCCCTCTTCCTACATGTCGGCGGTGATGCGGAGCCAGGGCATGGTCATGGATCTCGACCACGCGCTCCTGCCGAACCTCCAGTATATGGACAAGAATTTCACCCGACTCACCGAAGACCCGACGATGGCGTACAGCGTGCCGTATACCCGCACCGTCACCGGCGTCGGCTACGACACGAAACGGGTCAATCCGGCCGACATCGGCACCTGGGACATTTTCGCCAGCGGCGCCTATGCGAAACGGATGACCATGTTGAACGACATGCGGGAGACGATCGGCGCCGCCCTGAAGCACCTCGGCTACAGCCTCAACACCACCGACCGGGGCCAGCTGGCCCAGGCCGGCGACGTCGTCATCGCCTGGAAGCGGAACCTGGCGAAGTTCGACGTGGACGAGGCGAAATTCGGCCTCGCCTCCGGCGAATTCATCGTCATCCATAGCTACAACGGCGATATCGCCCTGGTGATGGAGGAAAACCCGGATGTCAGCTTCTATATTCCGGCCGAAGGATCGTCCCTGGCGTCGGACGACTTCATCATCGCCTCGGACAGCCCAAGCGCCGAACTGGCCCACGCCTTTATCAATCATCTTCTCAATCCCGACATCGCCCTCATGAACATGGAATCCATTCGTTACTTCATGCCGAACACCGAGGCCGTCTCCCGGCTTCCGGCCGATCTGGCCGATCACCCGGCCTTCAACGTGCCGGACTCGGTGATGGAAAAATGCGAAGTCATCCGCGATCTCGGCGAGGACAACCAGGCTTATATCCAGGTCTGGGACAGGATCAAGGCGGCCGAGTAAACCGGCCGCCGTGCGGTCGCCAGCGGCCGCGCCCGAGGGGAAGGGACATTCCGGAAGGAAGGATCACTCCATGCGCATCGCCTTCATTGGCCTCGGCATCATGGGAAAGCCGATGGCCAGGAACCTGCACCGCGCCGGCCACGACATGATTGTCTACAACCGGTCGCGCCCGGCCGTGGACGAACTGGCCGGGGACGGCATGACCGCCGCCTCGAGCCCGGCCGAGGCGGCAGCGAAGGCCGATGTCGTCGTCACCATGCTGCCGAACTCGCCACAGGTCAGGGAGGTGGTGGCTGGCGAAAACGGCGTCCTCGCCGGCGCCAAGCCCGGCCTTGTCCTCGTCGACATGTCGTCCATCGCCCCGCTGGCGGCCCGGGAAATCGCGGCGCTTTGTGAGGAAAAAGGCGTCACGATGCTGGACGCGCCGGTGTCCGGTGGCGAACCGAAGGCAATCGACGCCAGCCTGGCCGTCATGGCCGGCGGCGACAAGGACACGTTCGACCGGCTGCGGAAACCGGTCCTCCTCGCCATGGCGGCCACGGCGGTCTACTGCGGTCCGGTCGGCGCCGGCAACGCGGCCAAACTGGCCAACCAGATTATCGTCGCCGCCAACATCGCGGCGGTGGCGGAGGCGCTGACCCTGGCCAGCCAGTCCGGCGTCGACCCGGCCGTGGTGGTGGACGCCATCCGGGGCGGTTTGGCCGGCTCCACCGTCCTTGAAGCGAAGGCGCCGATGATGCTCAGGGACGACTTCACCCCGGGCTTCAAAATCGATCTCCACCTGAAGGATCTGGCGAACGCGTTGGAAACGGCGCACGAAGTCGGATCGCCACTGCCGTTGACGGCGCAGATAACGGAAATGTTTCAGACCGTCCGGGCCGACGGCGGCGGCCAATGCGACCACAGCGCCCTGATCAGGTACTTCCGGAAGCTCGCCAGCCGTTCGACCGCTGAAAAACGTTAACGGTGGCGAATGGTTAACGCGCGGGAGTGACATTTTACTCTCATGCAACCGGTACGCCGTCCCGACGGCGATACCGTCTGGAAAACAGTCCAGGCTCGACCTCGACAGCATGTATACCAAAGCCACTTTAACTTTCGGGAAACGTTTATCCCAAGCCTGAAGCGCGCATGAAGGTTACGGGATCAAATAGCCGAATTTTCAGCGCGCTTCAGTATATACCTTGGAAACATCGGCCATTATCACATGAAGGACATCTCATGACCCGTATCGACGCCATCCTCTTCGACCTGGACGGAACCCTCATCGACTCGGAGCCATTTCACCTGGAAGCGTGGAACCGGGTGCTGGCCCATTTCGGCCATGTCCCGCCGTCGCCGCACTGGAACGACGACACCATCGGCCTCCCGGACGCCCTCGCCCGGGACAAGGTGGTCCGCCTGTTTCCGGACACGGCGGCGGAGAGCGACAACGTCCTCCTTCTGAAACAACAGTTTTACCGGGATATCGTCAGGGAAAAAGGCGTCAAACTCGCCTACCCGGGCGTCCACGACCGCCTTGCCGCCCTCCAGGCCAAGGGTATCGGCCTCGCCGTCGGCACGAACAGCATCATGCTTAATACCACGACCTGCCTCGACGCCGCCGGCCTCGCCCGGTTCTTCCCGGTTGTCGTCACCCTCGACCGTGTGGCGAATGGGAAACCGGCGCCGGACATCTACCAGGAAGCGGCCCGGCAACTCGGCATTCATCCGACCCGCTGCGCCGTTTTTGAAGATTCCCCCGCTGGCGCCAGCGCCGCCCGCGCCGCCGGTTGCGTGGTTGTCGGCCTCGCGAACTCGGTGCCGCTCCACGACCTGCCGGCGCTGGACCAGGGTTTCCAGACCACCGCCGAAGCCCTGGACTGGGTCCTCTCCCTGGACGCCACCGCCCGCACCGCCTGACCCGGCCATGGCGGCGACAGTTATATAACGACGGTACTTCACGTCAATGTCCAGCGGCGCGTCCACCGCCGGGTGGTGTGTGCGCCGGTTGAACCGTTTTGTGAGGATCGGGAGATTCCGCCGTGCGGGACAACCGGTCTGTCACCCGCCACCCGAATTGGAGTCTTCATGCTGGCTAAAATAACCCCGGACTTTGCCCATTTCGTCCATGAAAAGCTCCGTCCCGCCGCCGAAACGGTGACGGCGAAAAAACGTTCCACCATGTTTTTCAGCCTCGCCATGGCCGGAGCGGTGTTCCTGGTCTGCGGCGCCATTATGTACTTCATGATGGCGCCGTACCGGCAAATGCTTGGCGAGTACAACATCACCCACTGGCCGCTCATGATTATCGCCCCACTGGCGATGGCGATGATCGGCTTCTGCGTCGTGTATATAGTCGGCCTCCGCCGCATCGTCGGCGAATTCCGCACCACCCTCGTGAGCCGGATGGCCGAATATATCGATCCGATCCTTGTCTACGAAGCCAACCGGAAAGTTGCGGCGAGCGCCGTCCAGGACAGCCTTGTTTTCCCGAAAACCGTCACGGCCAAGCCGGGCAACGACTATTTTCGCGGCCGTATCGAGGATTCGCCCATTGAACTCGGCACCATCCAGGCCGCCCCGACGGAAAAGGGCGGCACCACCCGGAACGGCGTTATCCTCCTGGCCAGTTTGCCGAAACGGTTCAAGGAACCGCTGGTCATTGTCCCGATGGGCGAAAAGGTGAGCCGGAGCGCCCTGGAGGAGGATTTGGAAAAAGACGGCATCGCCGTGGCCGACGGTTTGGTCCGTCTGGAAGACGCCGCCACCTCGAGCCAGATTCTCCTGCCGTCGGCGGATAAGGAAACCGGCGCCCGCATCCTCAGTCCCGAAACCCTGCGGCGACTCCTCTTGGCTGAAAAGGAAAAGGACGTCGACTTCTACCTGTCGTGCAAAGGCGACCGCCTGGCCGTGGCGCTCCTCTCGCCGGAGAAGCGCCTCGACTTCCCGAACCTGTTCGAAGGGTTCAACTTCGCCGACTGCCAGGAATTCTGCCACGATGCCAAACTGGTTATCGCGGTGTGCCGGGAAATCGTCACCCGGACCGACCTGTTCACGACAGAGCGGTCGACGACCACTGTGGCCGGGAAATAACCTCCTGTCCGTGCGATATATTCGAACCACGTCAACCGGCCCGCCACGCTCGTGGTGTGGCCGGTTTTTTTTCAAGGAGGTAAGACGTCGGAGAATGGAATGACCGTGGATACCACTTTATATAAAAGCCACTGTACCGTTTGAGAAGACGCACAGCCAAACCCTGAAGCGCGCAAGGAGGCTTCAGGGTCAAAGAACCGAATCGTCAGCAATATACCGGGATTGATTGACTGTTCGGGGAGCCGGAACGCGGGTGAACAGCCACCACGAGAAATACCCAGCAAAACTGGCCATGGCGACGCCACCGAGGATATCTGTCATAAAATGGACCCCGAGGTAGATTCGGGTAAAGGCGATGAGGGCGGCGTAAACACCGAAGAGGAGCGCCAGCCTGCGTCGGCCAAACCACCAGGCCAGCGGCAGGGCACAGGAGAGCGCCTCGGTGGTATGTCCTGAGGGAAAGGAGTCGTAGTCGTCGCCCCACGACCAGTGGTCGAAGCCGGGATCGAGGAACGGTCGCGCCCGGCCGACAACGCCCTTGAATATGAAGACGGTGATGAGGGTGACGGCAAAGGCGACGAGGAAACAGATGAAAAACCGCCGCGTCCGCGCCTGTTTCAGGCCGGAGAGGAGGATATTCACATATATCGCGTAGAACAGGACGGCGCCGTGGTCTGTGACGAATTCAATCACCCGGGTCAGGTCCCGGCGCGGGTCGCGGAAGGCCTGGAAATGGCTTTCGAGGGAGGTCTCGGTGTTGAAAACAAGCCAGAACCCGACAACCATGACGAATGTCGGCGCTATGCACAGGAGGTGGAATACCCACGGATAGTGTTGGCGCGCTCCTGTCATGATCCCTCCGAGTACAGGCGAATCCCCCTCCGCCGCTGTTGTCTCCTGTCAGGCGGAGGCGACGTATACCGCATCATTTTCACGGCGGCTGTTTGGGTATACGCGCAAAAGTGTAGCGAAGGGCGGTACCGTATCCTGAACCGGTTTGTGTCAGCCGCACGCACCGGACCGTGTCGGGAGACGCGTCAAAAAGCGTACTCCAAATATAGTTGAGAGGTATTTGGATTAATTATGGATAGGTAAAGTCATCATCTTTTGCGTGTAACAAATCCGCCTACGCGGCTACTATACAGTAAACAATCCATCCATACGTGGAGGAGATAGAGATTATGATGATGTGGATGCTGGCCAAAGTCGGGGTCAAGGCCCTCCTGGCCAATAAACTGAGAAGCTTTCTTGCCGTTCTCGGCATAATTATCGGCGTCGGCGCCGTTATAAGCATGCTTGCTCTCGGCGCCGGCCCCAGGGCGAATATTCTTGAACGAGTGTCGTCCATGGGGACGAACCTCCTTATTGTCCGGCCCGGCCTGGCCGGCCGCCGTGGCGTCATGACCGGCGTCGCCCAGACCATGACCGTCGACGACGCCCTCGCCATCGCCGCCGAAGTGCCCGGCGTCGACATGGTCAGCCCCGTCGTCTCCGGCAGCCTGCAGCTGAAGTACTTTGCCAAAAACGCCCAGACCATGACCTACGGCGTGGCGCCGACCTACCTCCGCATCCGGAATTTCGAAGTCGAACACGGCCGGAACTTCACCGATCTCGAGGTCGAACGCATGGCCCGGGTGGCGGTCATCGGCCCGACAACGGCGGAAAACCTCTTCGGCCGCGACGAACCGGTCGGGGAGACGATTAAGATTCGCGGCGTCAATTTCGAAGTCATCGGCGTCCTCAAGGCCAAGGGCGACCAGGGCTGGTCCGACCCGGACGACCAGGCCCTCATCCCCATCACCACGGCGATGAAACAGATCCTCGGGGTCGAACGCGTCAGGGAAATCGACGTCCTCACCGTGGAATCGCCGGCCGGCAACGCTCCCATCGTCAAGGCGACGACGGAGCTGCTTCGGAAGCGCCACCGCATCCTCCCGGATGCCGAAGACGACTTCAACGTCCGGGACCAGGCGGAAATGATAGACATGGCGACGTCCTTCGGCAACACCATGACCATCCTCCTCGGCAGCCTCGGCGGCATCTCCCTCCTCGTCGGCGGCATCGGCATCATGAACATCATGCTGGTGACGGTGGCGGAACGGACGCGGGAAATCGGCCTCCGGAAAGCCATCGGCGCCCGCGAACGGGATATCCGGAACCAGTTCCTCTTTGAATCGGTGCTGGTCAGTGGCATCGGCGGCATTCTCGGCGTCCTTGGCGGGGTCGGGGTGGCGTATCTCATCCCGTGGCTGGCGCGCCTGAGCGGGCAGGAATTCACCACCCTGGTCGAATGGGGCAGCATCGCCATCGCCCTTGGCGTGTCGGTCGGGGTCGGCGTGTTTTTCGGCTATTACCCGGCCAGCCGGGCGGCCCGACTCGACCCGGTGGAGGCGCTTCGCTACGAGTAGCGTGGTTGCAGCTATTTCCTCGCAGTTCCCTCGGCATGCCATGAAATCGGTTAATAAACCAAAGCGGGGAACGGCCCACCGGACCGTTCCCCGAACTTTTTTCATGACTCTATCCATAGCGTAAACGCGATGTAGCTCGTTAAAAGTCGTCTTCCTCGCCGAGCGGTATCACTTCCGACGCCGACAACATCTTCATCCCGCCGTTGTCCGAACTTTTCCGGGCGTCGCGGCCGAGGCTGTGGCTGGTGGTCAACTGCGGTTGGGAATAGCCGGCTTTCAGTTTAGCGGCCCGGCCCGGTTTCTTTTTCCTGAACCGTTTCATCGTGCCGGTGCCCTTGCCGCCCTCCACCAGGGCGATAAGGTCTTCCACCATCGAGTCGAGCTGTTTCGCCTGGGCCGACAGTTCTTCCGCCGCCGACGCCGACTCTTCCGCCGACGCCGCGTTGTTCTGGGTCACCTTGTCCATCTGGGCCACGGCGGTATTGACCTGGTCGACGCCCTGGGCCTGTTCGTTGGTGGCGACGGTGATTTCGGAAATCAGGTGCGCCACCGACTGCGACCCTTCCTCGATATCCTTGAAGCTGGTGTCCAATTCGCCGGCGATGGCCGAACCGTGCCGCACCCGGTCAATCGTCGTCTGGATAAGGAGCGTCGTGTCCCGGGCCGCCTGGGCCGACCGGTTGGCCAGATTCCGCACTTCGTCCGCGACGACGGCAAAGCCCTTCCCGGCCTCGCCGGCCCGGGCCGCCTCGACAGCGGCGTTCAGGGCGAGAAGGTTCGTCTGGAAGGCGATGTCTTCAATAGTCTTGATAATCCGGTTAATCTGCTCCGCCGATTCGCTGATTTCCGCCATGGCCGCCGACATGTTGGTGACGGAGGTGGCGCCTTCGGTGACGAGGGCGGTGTTCGACCGGGTGGTGTCGTTCGTCTTATTGGCGTTGTCCGCGTTCTGCCGGGTCATGGACGCCATTTCTTCGAGGGCGGACGAGGTCTGTTCGAGGCTGGCCGCCTGTTCGGTCGATCCCTCGGCCAGGGACTGGGCCGAGTCGGAAATCTGGTTGGCGGCGGAACTGACTTCGCTCGCGGCATTGCCGAGAACGTCGATAATGCCGCCGAGGCGGCGGGTAATGCCACGGATGACGCCGAACGACAGGACCAGGGCGACACCGATGCCGATCAGGCAAATGACGAGCATGGTGTAGGTCAACTGGGTGGACCGGCGGTTGACGGCGGCGATGTCCGTGACCATCTCCGTCGTGGCGTTGTTGATGAGGTTGGTGGTGTATTCGTCCAGGTAGGTCATGGCCGGGACGACCTTCGACTCATACAACCCCGCCGCCTTGCCGTTTGAATTGACCGTCATTGTCGGGATTATCTGCGCCAGGACCGGTTCCATGGCATCCCGGATCTTGTTTTCCATCGCCTGCGCGGCATTGCCGCCCTGGCCGGCCGGCACCTGGGCGGCGATACGCTTCAGAGTGGCGAGGAGGTCGTCCTTCAGGCCAAGCATGGATTTTTCGATGGTCTTGACCGCCGCCTCGTTCGTGTTCATGTTGAACTTGAGGGATTCGAGGCGGTAGAGGGCGAGTTTTCCGAACAGGCCCTTGGCCTCAAGGGCGACGGCGACGGCATTGTCCACGCCGCTGGCGGCGATGGTGTCGGCGAGGGCGTCGACCTCTTGGAAAATCGATCCCCAGAACGGGATAAGGTCCCGGGCGATCTGGTCGGCCTTGACGTTGGAGTTGTAGAGAGACATTTCCACCGCCTCGTTACTGGCGGCGACAAAGGCGTCCCAGCGCTTCCTGATTTCGACCGGACGATTGAGCATGTCGGCCGGCGCGTCGTCGGGGAAATACTCCCGGTAGCGGACAAGGAGGCGGTCCATTTCCGTCTCCGTCGCTTTCAGCCGGGTGTCCATAAGGTCACGCTTTTCTTTCTCCGATGTGACGCGGAGGATGGTGTTGACGGTCAACTGGCGTTCGAGAAGCTGCCGGTCCATGAGATTCAGGCCGACGGCACGGCCGGACGTGTCGCCAAGCTCCCGCGCTTCCCCGCCGAGGTAGCTGACACTGTAGAGCCCTATTCCGAGGATAATGACCGCCAGAAACAACAGACCGAATACAATGGAGTAAATTTTTGCCGACATCGACATGACATGCCTCCTTCCAAAGGAACACTGCCCGTGAGCAGACATGGCGGAACAGATTTAGAGGTAGGGAGGGCGAGATACCCTTTAGGCAGCATAATCCATTGCGGAAGTCTTTGCAATACAGAAAATTATACGATTTTAAAGGAATTTACATCTGCTTTTTTAACGAAATCTTACAAAACAAGTGATCGGTACCGCCTCATAGTACAATACAGGATATTTTATAAATGGATGGATACACCGTAGGGTGATGCCATCGGATCGGGACTTTCCTTGCGAACTACATTATAATGGGTATACTGGGACTGGCAGGTTTATTCGATTTCGTGGGCGTGCCTTTCCGGGCCGGGTATCCCAACGGGAACCGGAAACATGGCGGGTCTGGTGGCAGCGATTGGGGAAATGGAATGTGATTTGCATCTTTCCCGATTTGGCGGAAAAGCACCGCGGTCACCGGCAAATACTGCCAGCGGCCGCACCGCGACGGCTGGAAAAACCGTGCCGCCGGGCGGAGCCGGAAGTAAACGTGAGAATCACGGTTGATTTTCCGGATTTTACTCAAGTTGTCGCTCAGGCTTCCGATAATCCTTACATGCGTGGGATTGTCGTGAAGGGACGAGAATCTTATCGCCGCCGGAGCACCACCGGTGAAAACGCCATCCGGAGCCGACAACTTATTTTCTATCGCACGCGGTCGGCATGCCGCAGGGCGGTTCACGGATTCATGTTGAGGTCGCGACGGTTTTACCAAACGCGATATCCGGCGGCGGAGCCTGGTTTTACTCGAACGGACGCACACACCAGCACGCGTATCAGGGGCTGAAAGAGGAAAGGATTCACCATGTCAACATCATCGGTCGGCACTACCAATGCGAGCACCAGGACCAGGATCCCCGGCCTCGCGTCCGGATTCGATACCCAGTCCATTGTCGACAGCCTGATGGCGCTCGAGCGGAAACCGCTTGAAAAACTCACCATTAAGAAGCAGACCGAACAGGTCAAGCTCCAGGCCTACCAGGCGGTGAATTCAGTCCTCCTGAAATTCCGCACCTCCATTTCGAACCTTGCCTCCCGGAAACTGTGGAACTCGAAGGCGACGGTCTCCTCCAACGAAAAATCCCTCACCGCCACCGCCAACGAATACGCGGTCAAGGGCTCATACAATTTCCGCGTGGCCAAACTCGCCACCGCCACGCAATACATGTCGAAAGGCTTTTCGGACTCGAAAGCGCCGCTCGTCTCCCAGAAGGAAGGCGAGGAAGCCTACAAACTCGGCACCATCAACCTGAACAGCGCCAAGACCCGCGTCGACAATTCGGCCAAGGTCGACGACCTGAACGGCGGCAAGGGTATCTTCCGCGGTTCGGTCCGCGTCACCGACGGCGCCAACAACACCTCCGTCATCGACCTCTCGGCCTGCGACACGGTGGACGACGTCGTCCGCACCCTGAACAACTCGGACAAGGCGCTTATCAAGGCCTCCATCGTCGACGGCGTCATCCAGGTCGAAGACACTTCCCGGGGCGGCGCCGGCACCCTCCGCATCCAGAACGTCGGCACCGGCACCACGGCGACCGACCTCGGCATCGCCGGCGAAACGGAAGGCGACAGCAAGGTCTTGAAGGGCTACAACGTCTTCACCCTCGGCGACGACATGAACCTCTCCATGCTCAATGACGGCCTCGGCGTCGAGCAGGGCAAGTTCATTTTCCGCGCCTCCAGTAACGACGGCTATGTCCAGCTCGAAGTGGATTTGGCCAATTGCACCTCGGTCGGCGACGTCATCAAGCGCATCAACGACACCATTATCGAAAAAGAAAACGACGAAACCCGTTGCCAATACGGCGGCGAACAGTACAAGACCGTCCTGAACGGCCTCCGCTTCGGCGTAAGCGAGGACAAGACTTCCTTCAGCCTTACCGGCGTCACCGCCAACCACTCCTACGAATTCTACGAAGATCCATACAGCCTCTATGTCTCGCAGGCGGAATCGACGAAACAGCTCGGCCTCACCGGCGTGAAGAAAGCCCAGGCCGGCGATCTCGAAGTGACCTTCGGCAAGGTCCTCGGGTCTGTCGATTCGCCGATGCTGAAAAACCTCGGCGGCGTCAAGGGTGAAGGCATAGGCGAGACGAACAAGGTGCTGGTCCCCTTCAATGAAGACACCAAGCTGAAGAACCTCAACGAAGGCAAGGGCCTCGATCTGTCCCGCCCGCTCCAATTCCTCCTGACGGAAGCCGGCGGCGCCGACGTCGTCTCCCGCGCCGACATCCTTAACTTCAACGACATCCTCGACCACGAAGAACTCCAGAAAATTTACGACGGCAAGGACGGTTACGAAGGAACGGTCAAGGAACTGGTCAACTTCATCAACACCAGTATCGACAAGTACGCCCGCGATCCCAGCAAGGGCGCGGCCGGCCTTATCGGCGTCAAGGTCGAGATGGACCCGACGGAAGCCCGGCTCAACCTGTCCGGCGGCCAGGGCGCCTACAAGGTCGAAGTGCTCGGTTCCATGGCGTCCGGACTCGGCCTTATCCGCACCGACGTCAAGGCTTCGGACGAAGACGACGCCGAATGGGCTCTGAAGACGGCCCTCGACGGCTATGTCGACAACAAGGACGCCATCGACTACTTCTACAACCTGAACGGCCACTACAAGTCACTCCTCGCCGACGGCGTGGTCGACATAAACCTGGACCCGGACAAGAAGGATTCCGATGGGAACAAGGTCCCCGTCACCACCCTGAAGGACCTCGTCGGCCTGCACGGCCTCGAGCAGGATGAGGGCGAGCTGGACGCCGACTACCAGGCCCGGGTCGAAGAAAAACTGAAAGAGCTCTTCTCCGGCGACGGCAGCTTCACCATCAAGTCCCAGGAAAAGGTCGCGCTCTCCACCGGCGAACTCCCGTTCGAACGCGAAGTCACGGTCAACTGGAAGGACGTCGTCGTCCTGGACGAGGAAGGCAATCCGGTCATGAACGATTCGGACCCGGACAACCCGGTTCCGATGACGTTCGGCGACATGGACTTTGCCGACATGGACATCTCAACCTTCATGCGGAGCGTCAACGACGCGGTGCAAAAGGGCTTCGACGCGGAAGTGCCGGATCTGAAGGACAAGATGAAGGCGGTCATCGACGGCACCGAAGGCATGTCCGAAGCTGAAAAGGACGCCCTGAAGGACGAAGTCGACGATATCGACCCTGACTCCCTCAAAACCTCCGCGCCGCAGATAGACCTCCACCACCTCGGCACCGGCTTTCGCTGGACCAACATGAACTTCAACGCCGAATGGGACATGTCCGGCGACGCCCTGACCGCGATGAACCTGAACAAGAATACCTACCAGTACAGGGACGACGGCACCGGCAATTACGTCGAGAACGAAAATTACATCGAAACGATGGCCACCAGCTACATCAAGTTCAACGCCAAGCCGATGGAGACCGGGTACTACGTGATGGAAGACATCACGAACGACACCAAGCTGAGCGAACTCTCGTACGGCGTCGGCATGACCCTGACCGGCTCGAGCGACGAGGA
>JAJBTL010000451.1 GCA_020860865.1 Planctomycetota bacterium
CGCCCGCCCCCGGGGCGCCGTGCTGCCGGTGAATTCCTGCAGGCCGACGCGTTCCTTATCGGCGACAAAGCCGATGGCGTCGAGGAGTTCGGGCAGGGATTTCTCCGCCATATCGGCCCAATGGCTCAGCGCGTACCCGACCGGGCTATGCGGCTCGTTATTGCGAAAGCAGCGGCCGAGCGCGCGGAGAAGACGAAGATTGTCGGAACGCTTGTTGGTCAGGAGTTGCTCTGCCAGCCGTTCCGGTTCCCGGATTGACGCCACTTCGGCGTTTTCGTCCGTACTTTCAGCCGCAGTGCCTTCCTGACGGTCGTACAATGCGGTCAGGACAGCCGCCGTTTCCTCGAGGCGCTGGCGAAGCTTTCGAATGGGCGGCATGGGCGCCGGGCCAAAGGAAAAGCGCAGTCCCGCCACCAGTGTCTCGTAGGCGGCGCACTCGTGTATGGCGGCCCTGGCGGCTGCCAGCCAGGCGCGACCCAGTAACGGGTCCGTAGCACCGGCCGCGACGCGAACCCGTTCAGGAATTAACGCCGCATCGGGTCGGGTCACGCCGGCCTCGAGGCACTCCCCGAGCATATTCGGTTCGCCCTTTCCGTCGTCGGCGACCGGCACGTACAGGTTAAGGGCGAGAAACAGCGGAGTGTATTCCAGCGCCTGATCGTCCCGTACGGCAAAGTAGGAGGCGAGGCAGTCCTGGCGCCGGTCCTCTTCCGCGCCTTCGCGCGGTACCGGATGGAGCGTCTCCCAATAGGCCGCCAGCATGCCCCGGAGCAATAACAATCCCTGGGCCAGACCGGCCAATCCGTCACGGCGGAGCCAGCCTTCGAGACAGTAGAATGTAACCCTTATATCCCTGCCATAATCCAGGAGAAAGCTTTGGCTGGCGCGGATGATATTTTCCCACAACAGCGCCGGGTGTTCGTTTTCCCGGTCCGGCGCGCCGTCTTTCGGCAGTCCCGCCTTTTCCTCGTCCAAGGCGATGGCGCGTTTCCGGGTGTCGTTTAACCAGATAAGGATGTTCTGACCCTCCACCCGTGGCGCATTGTTGCTATCCGGCACACAACCGGCCGGCGCATCCGGGCCGGGAATGGGACGGAGGAGCTCGAGGGTGTCAATTTTTCGCGCGGTGGTTAGGTCGATTGTATTGGACATTCTTTCACAGTATACCTCAATGTAATAAACGTGCAAGCAGTTATTGGCGTCTACGGACGAAATCCCCCATTAATTACGTTAATTGGCGGGGAACTTGTCGCATCATGTAAATCCTCGGGAAATTCACTCCATGCCTCTTCCGACCCGGCGTTTAATTTCCAGGCATCGCTGGCCAGCGGTATCCGGAGTTCCGGATCGTTCCTGACAAATCCGTTCCACTCCTCCACCGCCATCTGCCACTCCAGGGCGGACGGCCACGCGTCCAGGAGGGTAACGCCGCCGGGCGTCTCCGGGCCGAACACCGCCGGGAGGGCGAAGGCGAAATCCCACCAGATCGCGTCGCCGCCGGTAAAGCCTCTCACCGGCAGCCGCGCCCGCCACACCGTGACCGGCTCGTCCGCCTCCACAAGCGCCTCGGGATAGGGCCGCGCCTGGGCCGCGTCCGCCAACAGCAATGACAGAATGGGCCATATCTCGTCGGGAATGCGCGCCTGGCCGATACGGGCCCTGGGGACGGGAACGGTCTGGTTATAAAAATCGAAGGTGGCGGCGCCCTTCAAGGACAGGCGCATCTGCAGTTGGTCCTTCACTCGCCAGGCCCAGCGGGCCCGGTTTGACTCCGCCGGCATTTCCCAGCCAAGGGTCGCGCCGGGGAGACCTGGCCGGTTCTGGCCGGTGCGGCCCTGGTGCAGGACAAAGGCGCGGAAGTGGCGGAAGCGGGGGTCGCTTTGCAACCGTTGCGGCAGAATAATCAGTGGAACGCCGCCGAGAAACTCCCACTCTTCCAGTCGCGACAGGGCGGCGGCGAGGCGGTTGACGCTGCCGGCGAGTTGGCGATTGCACGGCGGAAGCCAATCGCTTCCCCAGCCGAGTCCGGCGAACAGGCCACGGAGCGCGCGCTGTATTTCCGTGTCGCCCGGTAGGTCCGGCAGATCCTGGCCGCCGTTTATATGCGGCGATTCGACAAAACCCACTTCGCGAAGCAGATCGCGGATCGTCGCGACTTCCACCGGTCCCGGTGTGCGCGGCGCGTCGCGCCGCCACGGGAACGTGTTGATTCGGAGAAGCAGGTTACGCTGACTGCGCCAGCGCTCCTGTTGCGTCTCAGCCTGGATAAGGTTGAGGGCGGCCAGGACAAAGCCGCGCCAGTACCGGAGCTTCACCGGTTCACCCGTTTCCGGAGCAAAGAAATTGGCCGACAGCACCGGGAAAAAGCTTTCCCACACGCCCTGGCTCTCCGGTCGGGCCAGGGTCCGGCGTATCCGCTCCAAGGCGATATGGGCGTCCTTCCCGAGACTGCGCCAGGCGCGGAGCGTCATGGCCGCCGCGTTCCAGAATTCCGGTGTGGCGTAGAGTTTGGCGTCCTCCGTCATGGCGACGAGGGCGAACTCCAGCCGCGACGACAGGCTGGCCGCGTCCTCCATGCCGGCGACGGCCTCCCGTAGGACGGTCAGCGCGTCGATGCGTCTCTGGGTGAGTTCGGCCAGGAGGCGCCGGGTGAGATCGCGGGCGTCGACCATCGCGAGGGAAGCGTGAAAGTCACTCCAACGCTGACGGGTATGGAGCGCGGTCAGTTCCGATTCCGCCGGCACATCCTCCATCCAGATCAACTCCTCGTCGAGCCGATCCTGTATCAGCCAGTGGGAGGGATTGGCCAGCATGGCTATGTCGGTAATCCAGTAATCGGCGTAGGAGCGGGCGTGGGCGAGGACGGCGAGACGCACCGGTTCGAATCGGGTCTGGCGCAGGATGCGAGCGTAGTCTTCGTCCAACAATCCCGCCTGGACCAGGCCGGCAAGCTGTTCCGCGCCGCCGCGTAATAGGTCGAGACACTGGGCGAACGTGTTTGTACGCCATATTTCCGGCCGGAAGCGCCATACCGGATCGTAACTGGCCGAAGCCAGCGCGCTCAGTGGAATCCGTGGCAGCGGTGCGGGCGAGAAGGCAAAGAGGGTGGTGGCGCTGTCTATCATCTTTCCGCTACGGGGCAGGGAGTCGAGACGGCGGGTGAGGCTGGCGAACAGCGCCCGACGCCACAGGGTGAGCGCGGTGAGGTACAGGGGCGAATCGGGCCGGTCACGCCAGATTTCCGCCGCCCGGGTCCACTCCTCCAGCCAGCGGGCGGAGGTGTCGAAGTCGGGCGGGCGCTCCAGCCAACCGTCGACACGCGCAAGCTCCTGTTCATCCCAGCCGCCGTTCCGTTGGCGCTTCCACTCGCGCATGGCCTGCCACAACGTGCCGGCGTCGGGTGGGACGGGCTGGTCGAGAAACGCCTCCAGTTCCGCGTCAAGGAGCCACGGGCGGTACGCTTTCTCGGACAATTCGCGCGCCTTATGGGAGGCGTCGAGCATTCGTTTTCTGGCATAGCGGTCCGGCAGGCCCGAGACCTCGTCCGCGTAATCCAGGGCATCCTGCTGGGCGCGAAGCCAGCGGCGCAGTCCGCGAACGGACGAAGTCCACTCCTCTTCGTCCGCGAACAGCCCACCGATCCCTTCGCCGTCGCTCGGGTTTTCTTCGAGATAGCGCCACTGCACCGGCAGGGATTCGGGAGGGTGGCGGTAATTGAATTCGACAGGATTCACCAGGTTTTGTCCGCCACCGGAAAACACGTCGCCGCCAATTTTATCGAAGCAGAGGCGGAGCGGCAGGGCAACCTGGTCGGCGGCAAGACCGAGAACGGCATCGCCGCCGAGCGCGGTGGCGGCCCTGGCGGCGGCGGCGCGTTCATCTGTGTTAATGCGAAACAGCCGCTGCCAGAACCAGCCGGGAGCAAGCAGGTCGGGGAGGTACTTCTCCATGTTTTCCCGGTATATTTCCGGTAGTTCCGGCAGTACCGGCACCAGGCCGTCCACGGCAATGGGCGGCGGGACGGGACTATCCCCGAGTGACGGCGGCGCTCCGATGGCGCCGGCCAGCAGCCAGCGGCGGTAGTTTTCCGTTTGTGAAACAGTCCGTAGCGGGCCTTCGGCCATCCGGTCCAAACCGGTCGAGATCAGAAGGCGAACGACAAGGACCAGCAGTAAACACAGGGCGGTGGAAAGCGCCAGCCGGCGCGTCCACATGTGGGTTGTGCGTGTCCTTTCCGCCGACTGCGCCAGCAACCAGCGCTCGGGATGGATCTTTTCCCGGAACAGGCTGCGAGTAAACGCCTCCCGGCGCGGCGGAGCGGCGTCACGCACCACCAACGTTTCGGTGTCACGGTCCCGCGCCTCGTTTGCGTCCGGTAAACCGACCAGAAACACGCCGCGCATATCAACATCGGCGGTCTCTTCCGCCGAAGGCGCCGACCGGGCCATCGCCTCCACCAGCAAATCCACCACCCGTCCGCACCGGTTCGGAAGGAGGTACAGGGCATCCCGCGTCGCCGCGTCCCGCGCGGCATTATCCCGGTTGACATTCAGGCAGACGCGGACCCAGGCGGACAACCACTCAATAAGGACGGCGTTATCGGCACCGGCGTCGCGCCAGTCGTCGCCGTCCTGCCTGGCCCAACCCACGACCTCGCCGGCAGCGGTCTGATCCGGCACTCCGGCGCATAATTCAGGAAACCCGGCCAGGCCCTCGCCGGAGACAACGGCATAAAGCGGAAAACCGACGCCGGCCTTGCGCCGTACGGTGGGGGTCGCCTGCCACAAGGCGGAGAGATCGCGTTCGAAATCGGCGCCAGCGGCAAGGACTTCGCCGGCGGTGAAACACCACACCACGCCGTTCACCGGGTCGTCGGGCCGCGAACGCATCCAGCGCGCCGGTGGGACGAACGGTGTTTTCTGCCCCGCCGCACCCACTGAAGCGATCGCCAGCATCGCTTCGGGTCCGGCGCGAAAAGCGGGCTGTCCGGACGCGCCGGCTTCCGCAAAAAAGCGGCCGGGCAGGAACGCGTCGGCGAGGGCGGTCGGTGTCCGGTTGTCCCGACCAAGTATGAGATAGAATGGCAGGGATTACGGCGAGTAGCCGTTTTCCTTGACCGCCTGAAGGAGGTCGGCCCAATCGCCCGGCGGGGACGCTTTCGCCGTCATGTCGCCCTCACTTTCGCACCGTGCCGTCGCCTGGAACGCGGGCGGCGGTTCGGCCGAATGCGGCGGCGGTTTGGTGCAGCCGCGCCAGGCGCTGACGGTAACTGACGGGAGCACGCCACAGTTGCCACGCGGCCAGACCAAGCAGTGTCAGGGACAGCCAGGCAAAGAAGAGTATGGGCCACCATTTTCGCCGTGTCGGACCGCGACGGCCGTCTCGCGGTACCGGGGTGCTGGCTTGAAATGTCGGAGGTTTGGCGGGTACGGCCCGGGCGAGCGCCGCCAGGCTGCGGCGCCAGGGTTTGGGACCGACCACATCGGCGCCATCGAAGCCAAGGTCTATGCAGGTCCGCATAACGCCGAGCTCGTCGCGGCGTTCCTCCGGCTCTTCCAGCATTTCGTCGAGATCGCGGCAGAAAATGGCATCGCCGGCGACTATGCCCAGCCTGTCGGCCGCGAGCGAACGCCAGTCGGGAAAGCGTCGGGATAATGCGTGGTCGACAAAAAAGTACAGGTCGTGGCGAATGGATTCGAAATTGCGGAGTAATTCCGGATGCACCCGCGCCCGGGTTTCCGTCAGGGCCAGAACGCCAATCAGCCGTTCAGCCACCTCCGGCGTTGCGTTCTCGCCATCCTCGGAACGAACTTCGCAAACCGTGGCAAAAACCGGTTCGCTGAGTTCCAAAAGAGGTGAATCCAAATCGATTTCACGCATAACGCCGCATCCAGTACGATTCTTCCGGCATGACCGGGTTGAATGAAAACTGTTTCAGGTTCGGCCTAGAGTGTGTGGACACGAGCCATTTAGGCGCTTTTCCGCTTTCTTTGCCCTGTGCTTCGCCCATCTTTCCAGGGCAATATTCAACCATATTGCCTTCAAAAGATGGACTCGCCCAGAACAAAAAGAGCGAAAAATCGCTCCAAAGCACTCGTGTCCACACACTCTAACGCCGTTGAGCGGACAAGACGCTCCAGCCGCCGGCGGTCAGCAGCAAATCGATATGCCGGCCGGGCCAGGCGCCTTTTTCAAGGGAAAGCATCCGTGTCGCGGTCCGCCCACCGGGCAGGCAAGCGATAAGCAGTAAACCGACGGCGTTCCGGTCCGCGGCGATTATCCAAAAGGGATCGTTCCGGCCCAGGATTTGGGTGGAAGGACCGCCGGGATGGAACCGCAGGGTGACGGCGCTTCCGAGTGATTCCCGGTAATAACGCTCACGGTTTTCGTCGGTGTCGGGCATGAACAACGCCGCCGCCTGTTCCGGCATGGCGAAACGTTCCTTGGCGGCGACATACTCTTCCACGTCCAGCGCGGCGACAAACACCTCGACCATATCGAAACCTGGACCGCCGGGAAAGCCCAGGGTGCGGTTTTCCAGCCGTAACTGCAGTTCGTGCGCCAGAAGCCTGGCGGCAGGCGACAGCGGTTGCGGTCGGGCTCCCGGATGACGGTCGCCAACAGCATCCGCCATCGGCGAACGCGGCGGTTGCATCGCTTCCGCCTCGTAGGCGAGAACGACATCCGGATCGGCGGTTTCGGGATACACCCAGCCGCAGCCGGCCAGGGCCGGAAGCAGGGCGAGCAACACGGCCAGGACGCGAAACCGGTGCTTTGTCAGTGACGGAAATGCCATAGCCGCGAACCTTTTTATTGTTATGCCGGAAACCTGATGGCTGTGGCGTTCAGAAGGCGATTTGCATACCGCCGCCGTAATACGTGCCGCTGTCTTCGCCAGCCCATTCCTTCTGGAAATCGAATCAGAGATCGATGCGATCGACGATTTTGAATCTGGCTTCGCCGCCGACATGCCAATGGCTTCGATTCCACGTGATGCCGTTACGGCGCCAGGTGCCTTCCGCGCCGGCGAGGTGGCCGCTCTGGAACGGACCGTTTTTGCCGGTGACGTTATATGTATACCCACCCCATAGGCTGGGAGTGACGGTCAGGGCGTTCAAGAGGCGATATTCGCCGCTGGCGCGCAACTGGAGAGGCACTTCCCAGGAGCTGTATTTTTTCTTTTCGTAATTATGATCTGGATAGTCGTCACCTTCACGGGTCCGATAGGTGTGGGCCTTGTCGCTGCCGCCGGCATATTGGACACCTGCCATCCCGGAGATTTTCAGCATGCGCCATTGCCAGTCGCCGCGAAGGGCGGCGCCGCCACCGTAGACGAAGGAATCGATATCCGCATACGCCGCCGGGTCGCCGTGGCCGTCAAGCAGTGCCGCTTCGCGCGTCAGCCATCCGACGCCCACGTTGGTTTCGAATTTAAGGGGAAGTTCGGGAAGTTTGAACTCGGGGCCGGCATTGAGGGTAAAACCGGATAAATTCTGTCGCAGGGTATCGGTATCCCAGGTGCCGCTGGTGGTGATGACGCCGTCCAGGTTGAGGTTCATGGTATCCATGCCGGCGAAGTCAATTTTCTTGTCACCGCCAAGTACTAGGAATCGATCGCGAAAGCTGCCAAGTGTCGGGTCTTCGAAATTGGCCTTGCTGGTACCGTACATGGCGTGGAGTTTAAGAGTGAAGAGATCGTCCACGTCCAGCGGAGTGCCGTAGGAATTGGCGAAGGCTGAATCGGAGGCAAAAACAGGCGCTCCGCTTTTGCGGGCAGAGGATGCCGTCTTTGTTTCACTCGGCAGCATCAGTTCGGGAACTTCCACCGGTCCACCGGAAAGGTTAAGGGTAAACAGGCCGCTGTCAGGCGCGGACCGCATTGCCGCCGCTGCCGCCAGAGTCACCGGGACGGCGTGTGAAAGGACCGGCTGGGCGTCGCCCCTCACGGGAACGGACGTTGTGCCAGGGAGAGAGCGGTGCGGTGAGCGTCGCCGCGTGCGGAGCGTGTCGGCCTGAGCCGAAGTGGTAGCGGCAAGTAATGTATCGGCGCGTGCTTCAGGCAGTTTGATCAGGCTGGGCGCGGCTGATGAACGGGTTTTATGGGTGGGCGCGTTTGGCGTGGTCATCGCATTCAGGGCTTCCAACCGCTCCAGCCGCGCTTCAATGGTGTCGATGCCGTGGATGACAGGGAAGGAAGTCTGGTTGAATTGTACTGACCGCTCGGAAGCGGTGGAGGCACGCTCAAGAACGGCGTCGGACGGTACCATGAATGTGAAATCACCATCAACGTCATGCCTCATGTCAACGGCGACGAACCAGATGATCACGGCGGAGGCCACCAATGCCACCATGGCAAGGCTGACAGTGGCTGTGATCCCGGCTCGGCCAGCCCTGCGCGGGGCGTCTCGTGGCTGTTGTCTTTGGGTTTTCACGTGGACCTCGCTTTTTCAACCTGCCTCAATTTTGTCCGTAATTTAAGTTGCACAGTAGATTGGCATATAATGTTTGTCAATTAAAAAACGCGAATCGGCGAAATTAAACGTCACATAACTTTGGTATTTAATCGTTTAAATTCTTAAGTTTACGTGTGTTACGCGGCGACATCATTGATTTGTAAATTAGCAGTGTTCGCGACGCTATGGATTGCTCCACATAGATTGTGTAAGGCATTATTCAAGTTTCTGGTGAAAAATCCTCTGTACTTCTTTAGTCATGACAAAGTGCGGTTCCCGGTAATCATGGCATTATTTGACTTCAAAAAGTACGTTAAGCAAATCACTGATATGGAAGCCACGCAGAATCTACAAAAGTAGGTACGGGAAAGAAGCACATAAAAGTGCGGGTAAAGCCTGGATTGCTTTACCCGCACGTTGAAGTGAAGTTATGATCCACGGGCGCCGCATTTTCCCAGGGTTTACGAATTCATCGCTGAGTAAAAATGCCACATTCGGCTAAATAGGCTTATTATTAAAGCTTCGACTTTGAGAAATTAGATGCGACACCGAACGCCTTATGAAACTAAGGCTGTTTACCGATATACGCGAGAATCCCTCCGTCGACGTAAAGAATATGCCCATTGACAAAATCCGAAGCCTTGGACGCCAGAAACACCGCCGGCCCCGCCAGATCCTCGGGGTTCCCCCAGCGCGCGGCCGGAGTTTTCGCGATGATGAAACTGTTGAAGGGATGGCCATCGGTCCGCAGTGGCGCCGTCTGCGGCGTGGCGATATAGCCTGGTCCGAGGCCGTTACACTGGATGTTGTGACAGCCGAATTCGCTGGCGATATTCTTGGTCAACATCTTCAACCCGCCCTTGGCCGCAGCGTACCCCGCCACCGTTTCCCGTCCCAGTTCACTCATCATCGAGCAGATATTGATGATTTTTCCGCCGCCCTTTTTGATCATCCCCGGCAACACCGCCCGCGCGACGATAAAGGGTCCGGTGAGATCGATATCCACGACCTGCCGGAATTCGGCGACCTGCATTTCCAGCATGGGGATCCGCTTGATGATGCCGGCATTATTGACCAGAATGTCGACATCGCCGACGTCGGCGGCGATTCTTGTGACCAGTTCCGCCACCGCCGCGTCGTCCGTGACATCGCAAACGTAGCCATGCGCCGGAATGCCCGCCTCCTTGTAGGCGGCGAAACCCTTGTCCACGTTTTCCTGGTTGATGTCGTTGAAGACGATGGTCGCCCCCGCCGCCGCCAGCCCGCGGGCGATGGCGAAGCCGATACCGTATGTGCCACCGGTGACCAGCGCCACCTTGTTGTCGAGCCGGAAAATTTCCTCGTTCATCGTCGTCTCCTCTCAGCGCATGTCGGTGGTGGCGAAAGCGTCCATGTCGTCGAACACCTTGTTCTCGCCGGCCATCGCCCAGATAAAGGAATAGTTGGAAGTGCCGCAGCCCGAGTGGATGCTCCAGGACGGCGAAATCACCGCCTGTTCGTTCTGCATGACGATGTGGCGGGTCTCCGTCGGCTCGCCCATGAAATGGAAGACAGCGTTGTCCTTCGGGATGTCGAAGTACATGTACACTTCCATACGCCGCTCGTGGGTATGGGTGGGCATGGTGTTCCAGACGCTCCCGGCCTTGAGGATGGTCAGCCCCATGGAAAGCTGGCACGTCTCCAAAACGTCCGGATGGATGAACTGGTTGATGGTGCGGGCGTTCGACGTCTCCAGCGCGCCAGGTCCTTGTGGATGGCCTTGTCGAAGGGGATGAGGGTTGCCGGGCAGGCCCGGTGCGCCGGTGCGGAAGCCATGAAAAACTTGGCCGGGTTGTCCGTTTTCTCCGACAGGAACTCGACGTCCTTTGTCCCCATAGGGAGGTAAAGGCCTTCAATACGATCGAGACGGTAGTCCGTGCCGTCGGCGCGGACCACGCCGGGCCCGCCGATGTTTATGACGCCCAGTTCCCGCCCGGCGAGGAAGAATTTGCTTCCCAGCGTTTTCCAGGTGTCGATGTTCTTTTCCAACTTCACCGGGGTTTTCTCCGGCATGGCGCCGAGGGTGATGACCCGGTCGACGTGACTGTAGACGGCGGTGACATCCCCCGGGACGAACAGCGTTTCGATAAGGAACTCCCGACGCAGTTCCTCCGTGGTGTAGCGTTTTACATCCCGCTGGTTGACGCTGTAGCGAATATCCATTGTCGCACTCTCCTATTTTTTAACGGTGTTTTGACAGTATAAAACCGCGCGTTCCGTCTATTTCGCCCCGGCGGCGGCCGTTTTCACGAGCGCGCGAACTTCTTCGACGCTGACGTGGTTGGCTTCGCCCTGAATGCCGTACTTCAGGCACGAGGCGGCGGCGGCGAAGTCAACGGTGGTCTGCGGCGCGGTGCCGCCCAGCACGCTGTGGATAATGCCGGCGGTGAAGCTTTCGGCGCTGCCGGCGTCATCGACGACGCACATTTGGTAGTCCCGGGAATGATGAAATTTGCCGCTGTCGTAGAGGACGGCGGACCAGTGTCTGCCGCACTCGGTTGGCAGGGAACGAAGCGTCACGGCGGTCTTGCTGAACTTGAACCGTTCGGCCAACTGCTTCGCCACCTCCTCATAGGCCTCGGCTCCGTGGGCGCCATCGGCGGGTGCAATGCCGAACACCTCTTTTGCGTCGTCGTCACTGACGATGCCGAGGTCGGCGTACTCGCAGAGCCGGCCCATCGTTTCGGCGGCCTGTTCCGGCGTCCAGAGGGATTTCCGGTAATTGAGTTCGCAACTGATCACCACGCCCTTTTCCTTCGCGACCTTGCACGCCGCTTCACAGCTTTCGGCGAGGGCGGGACTGAGGGCGGCGGTTATGCCGGAGAAATGGAACCAGCGCATGCCGTCGAGGATTTTCTCCCATTTGAAGTCTTTCGCGACAGCGCCGGCGAACGCCGATCCGGCCCGGTCGTAAATGGTTCTACCCGGTCGTTGCGACACGCCCCGTTCCTGATAATACAGTCCAATGCGGTCGCCGCCCCGCGTCACGTGGGACGTCTCCACGCCGGAGCGCCGCAAACTGCCCAAGGCCATTTGGCCAATCTCGTTTTTCGGCAACTTGGAAACGAAATTCACGGTGTGGCCGAAATTGGCGAGGGATACGGCCACGTTGGCTTCTTCGCCGCCGTGAGTGGCCTGGAGGCAATTCGCCTGCGCGAAGCGGAGCGGGCCCTCCGGGGCGAGGCGAAGCAGGATTTCGCCGAATATCACGATTTTGGCCATGGCGAGGAAACTCCTTTCAAAGGGCGAACGGGATATCAATAGGAAATAATCCGGGGAAGCCAGGTGGACAACGCCGGGATAAAGGCCACACAGGCCAGCACCGCGACGTTGCAGAGCACGAACGGCATCGCCCCCCGGGCGATTTGCATGATGGGCATGCCGTTGATTTTATTGCAGACGTTCAGACACATCCCCACCGGAGGGGTCACCAGGCCGATGGCCAGTCCGGTGATGAACATGGCGCCGAACTGCAAATCGCTCATGCCGATTTGCCGCATGATCGGGAGCATTATCGGAGTCAGCATGAGAATGGCCGGCGAGACGTCGATAAAGGTGCCGAGAATAAGAATGAGAATGACGAAGATGGCCAGGATGGTGTATTTGGACAGTTCGAGGGACAGGAAAAAGGTGGCGATGGTCTGGGGAACCTGCTGCATGGTCATCTGCCAGGTGAAGATGGTGGAGAAGCCGATGATGATGACGATGGAGCTGGACGAGATGAGCGTGCGGCGGAGCGCCCTGAGGACGGCCGACCAGGTCAGGCTCCGGTAGAGAAAGATGCCAAGGAGAAGGGAATACGCTACCGCCACCGCCGCCGACTCGCTCGCCGTGGCGATGCCGAAGGACACGGTGAGGATGATGAGGGGCATGATGGCGGCCGGAAGCCCGAGGAGCATGGTCCGGGTGAAGTGGGCCCGGTTGAACGGTTCGGCCTTCGGGTGGTAGCCGTTTCTCCGCGAGATGACAAAGCAGACGACGAGTTGCAGGACGCCGACCAGCACGCCGGGGATGAGCCCGGCGATGAACAGGGAGCCGATGGACGCACCGGAAATCATAGAAT
The DNA here is from genome assembly GCA_020860865.1 of Planctomycetota bacterium. Lineage (GTDB taxonomy): Bacteria > Planctomycetota > SZUA-567 > SZUA-567 > SZUA-567 > JAJBSZ01. The sequence continues at coordinate 12,556 of JAJBTL010000451.1, forward strand.
ACATGATAAGGGGAATGCTCGGCGGGATAATCATGCCCATGGTGGAGGACGCCACCGTGATGCCGGCGGCGAACTCCGGAGGATAACCGCGTTTTTCCATGGCGGGGATAAGGACGGAACCGAGTGCCGACGTGTCCGCGA
>JAJBTL010000185.1:0-1939 GCA_020860865.1 Planctomycetota bacterium
CGTTACTTGTACTCTATATCACATCCGCGATTTTCGCAACGAATATTATCGGTTAAATCACCTGTTACGGAAGAGCGCCAACGTGCGACGGGTCGGCGACAAAACCCGGTCCGAAAACCGACGTCACCCAAGGCGCACTCGATGCAGCGCGGAAAATGTTTCCATACAGTAAACTGTCCCGTCCGCCCCGGTTATCCCTCCCGGTTCCAGGTCGGCAATGTCACTTTCGGCCCGTGCCGGTTGTATTCCTGCATGCTGCAGATTTCCAGGCGGTTGTGCCGCCGCATCATTTCCACTCCTTCGATGGAGGCGCGGAGGCCGTCCAGGGTGGTGGTTATTGGGATGCCCCGAAGAATGGCGGCGGAGCGCATCCGCGCCTCGTCCGCCGCCGGTTCGGCGCCGATTTCGATGGTGTTGACAATCCAGGCGACATTTTCCTCGTCCATAAGGTCGAGAACGTTCGGCCTGCCCCGGGTGATTTTGAAGATGGCCTTGGCTGGAATGCCGGCGTCCCGGAGAAACGTCGCCGTCCCCCGCGTCGCGTACAGCCCGAACCCGAGGCCGACGAGCCGCTCGGCAAGGGGGACGGCCGCCGCCTTGTCCGCGTCACGGACCGACATGAAGACGTGGCCGTTTTGCGGAATCCGGTTCCCGGAGGCGAGCTGGCTTTTCAGGAACGCCGCCCCCTTCATCCGGTCGATACCCATGACTTCGCCGGTGGATTTCATTTCCGGGGACAGTATCATCGCCGCATTGGGGAACCGGTTAAAGGGGAACACCGCTTCCTTGACGGCGATGTGCCTGAGCTTCGGCTCTTCGAGGAACCCGAGTTCCCGCAGGGTAAACCCGGCCATGCACAGGCTGGCGATTTTCGCCAGGGGCGCGCCGGTCGCTTTCGAGACAAACGGCACTGTCCGCGACCCGCGCGGATTGACCTCGAGGACAAACACCTCCCGCCCGCGAACGGCGAACTGTACGTTCATAAGGCCCTTCACCCCGAGCGCCTTCGCCATGGCGACGGTCTGTTCCCGGATAATGTCCTTTGCCTCGGCGCTGAGGTTCGGCGGCGGCAGGGCGCAGGCCGAGTCGCCCGAATGGATGCCGGCGATTTCGATGTGTTCCATCATGCCGCCGATGACGACGTCGCGGCCGTCCGACACGCAGTCGACATCGACTTCGGTGGCCTGCTCGAGATAGTGGTCAATGAGGACTGGCCGGTCCTCGGACACGTCCGGAAGGTTCCGCATATAGTCGGCCAATTCGTCCGGCTCGTGGATGACCGCCATGTTCCGCCCGCCAAGGACAAACGACGGCCTGGCCAGGATCGGGTAGCCGATGTCGTCGGCGACGGCGAGGGCGGTGTCGGCGTCCGCCGCCATGCCGTGAAGGGGCTGGCGGATGCCGAGCCGGTCCATCAGATCGCCGAACAGCTTCCGGTCCTCGGCCATGTCGATACTTTCCGGAGAGGTGCCGATGATGACGACGCCGTTTTTCTGGAGGCCGGTCGCCAGGTTGAGGGGCGTTTGGCCGCCGAGTTGGACAATGGTCCCGCCCGGCCGTTCCCGGTGGTGGATTTCCAGGACGTCCTCCAGCGTCAGCGGTTCGAAATAGAGCGTGTCCGCCGTATCGAAATCGGTGGACACGGTCTCCGGATTCGAATTGACCATGATGGTCCTGAACCCGGCGTCGGACAGGGCGAACGCGGCATGGCAGCAGCAGTAGTCAAATTCGATTCCCTGGCCAATCCGGTTCGGCCCGCCGCCAATTATCATGACCGCCTTGTCCGCGTCCTTGACCGGTTCCGCCGGCGCTGTCGAGACAGCCGATCCGTAGGTGGAATAATAATACGGCGTCACCGAGGCGAATTCCGCCGCGCAGGTGTCGACCAACTGGTACGACGGCCTGAGCCCGGCAGCGTGACGCTTCTGGCGGACCTCGG
>JAJBTL010000185.1:1949-4080 GCA_020860865.1 Planctomycetota bacterium
AAGCCGAACGCCTTGGCCTGGCGGAACAGTGCCGGGTCGGAGGCGAGGGCGTCGAGGCTGCCGACATCGTTCCGAAGATAGTCGCCATACGCCGCCAATTCGCCGATTTCCGCCAGGAACCACGGGTCGATGCCGGTGATTTCGTACAGCTTCGGCACATCGTAGCCGCGTGAAAATGCCTCATGCACCGCATAGAGCCGGTGGTCGGACGGTGTCCGCACCGCCCGCTCGAACGCTTCGGTGTTGAGGGATCGGTAGTCCATCCCCTTGCCGTCGGCGCCGAGTCCGGCCCGGCCGGTCTCGAGGCCACGGAGCGCCTTCTGGAGCGCTTCCTTGAAGGTCCGGCCAATAGCCATGGTCTCGCCGACCGACTTCATCTGCGTGCCGAGAAGGTTGGCAGTTCCGGGGAATTTCTCGAAATTAAACCGGGGCGCCTTGACGACGACATAATCGAGGGCCGGTTCAAAGCAGGCGGTGGTCGCCTGGGTGATGTCGTTCCGGAGTTCGTCCAACGCATAGCCGACCGCCAGCTTGGCGGCGATGCGGGCAATGGGGAAGCCGGTCGCTTTCGACGCCAGTGCGGACGACCGGGAAACGCGCGGGTTTATTTCGATGACGACGACACGGCCGTTGGCCGGATTGACGGCGAACTGGACATTGGAGCCGCCGGTGTCGACGCCGATTTCGTTCATGACGGCGAGGGAGGCGTCCCGGAGCACCTGGTATTCCCGGTCGGTGAGGGTCATCGCCGGCGCGACGGTAATGGAGTCGCCGGTATGGACGCCCATCGGGTCGAGGTTTTCGATGGAACAGACAATCACGGCATTGTCGTTCTTGTCCCGCATGACTTCGAACTCGTATTCCTTCCAGCCGAGGAGCGATTCCTCGACAAGGATTTCCGAGGTCGGGCTGGCGTCGAGACCGGCCTGGGCCATGCGGATGAATTCGTCCTCGTCCCGGGCGATGCCGCCGCCGGTGCCGCCGAGGGTGAAGCCGGGCCGTATAACGCCCGGCCACGACCCGAGGCGGGCGCGGACGGCGCGGGCCTCGTCCATCGTTGTGGCGCTCCCGGAACGGGCGCAGGACAGGCCGATGGCGTCCATGGCTTTTTTGAACAAGCCCCGGTCCTCGGACTTCTCAATCGCCTCCGGCGTCGCCCCGATCATTTCGACCCCATAGTCGGCGAGGATGAGGTTTTTATGGAGTTCCATAGCGATGTTGAGGGCGGTCTGGCCGCCCATCGTGGGGAGGATGGCGTCCGGGCGTTCCCGGCGGATAACTTCGGCGACGAAATCGGCGGTCAGGGGTTCGATGTAGGTCCGGTCGGCGAGGTCCGGGTCCGTCATGATGGTGGCCGGGTTCGAGTTCACCAGCACCAGTTCATAGCCTTCCTCCCGAAGCGCCTTGCAGGCCTGGGCGCCCGAGTAGTCGAATTCGCAGGCCTGGCCGATGACAATGGGGCCGGAACCGATAAGGAGAATCTTCTTGATGTCGTCGCGTTTGGGCATTGTCCGTCCTTCCACGTTATACTTATAAAAGTGAACCGGAATTCAGTGATGCTCGACCGGATGGCTCCCCTGTTCAGCAGAACGGAGACGCCATAAAGCCGTCTCCGTTTCAGTGAATAGCATAAGTTGTATTTTTCAAACCAACGCCGTATCGTCCTCCGGGTCGGCCGACTCAAGGATCTCCTTCTGATCCTCCCCTTTCTCCATCGGGTATTCCCCGTCGAAACAGGCCAGGCAATAACTCCGCTTGTCCCGGAACGGCGACAACAGCCCGGCGATACTGAGGTAGCCGAGGCTGTCCGCATTCATGTATTTCCTGATATCTTCGACAGACATGGACCCGGCGATCAGTTCGTCCTTCGTCGGGAAATCGATACCGTAGTAACAGGGATGCGTCACCGGCGGGCAGGCGATGCGGAGATGGACTTCCTTGGCGCCGCAGGCGCGGAGGGCGGCGACGCGGCGCTGCATGGTGTTGCCGCGCACGATGGAGTCGTCGACGACGACGACCCGTTTTCCCCTGACCGTCTCCGGCATGGCGGCGAGCTTCTTGTCGACCTGGTGGGCGCGGTCCTCGTTCCGGGGCATAATGAAGGTCCGGCCGATATAGTGGTTCCGGATAA
>JAJBTL010000185.1:4090-9822 GCA_020860865.1 Planctomycetota bacterium
GCATAGCCGAGGGCGGCGTCGTTCCCGCTGTCCGGAATGGCGATGACGATGTCGGCGTCCACCGGATGTTCCCGTGCGAGGGACGCGCCGTACTGGACCCGGGCCTCGTGGACGTTGTAGCCGAAGACCTGGCTGTCCGGCCGGGAAAAGTAGACGATTTCAAACACGCAGTGGGACAAACCGGCGCCGTCCCGGTCGAGGCGGGTAGAGGTAAACCCGTCCGGCCCGACAGAGACCAGTTCGCCCGGTTCGACCTCGCGTTCGTAGGTGGCGCCGACCTGGGTCAGGGCGCAGGTTTCGGAGGCGAAGACCCAGCCGTCTCCGAGGCGGCCGATGACGAGGGGCTTGAAACCGTGGGGGTCGCGGACGGCATAGAGCCGGTCCTCGGCGAGAAGGGTGGCGGAGTAGGCGCCCTTGAGCGTTTCGCAGGCCCGGGCGACGCGGCGCGGATCGTGCCGGTAACTCGGATCGGCCAGGAGATGGAGGAACATCTCGCTGTCCGTGCCGGTCTGGAACAGGGAACCGCGTTCCTGGTAGATTTTCCGCAGTTCATAGGCGTTGACGATATTGCCGTTATGAGCAACGGCCCAGCGGCCGTCGACGCAGTCGCCGACGAGGGGCTGGACGTTCTGCGACCGACCGCCGGCGCCGGTCGTGGAGTAGCGGACGTGGCCGATACCCATATTTCCCTTGAGGGTGGCGGCCCGATCGGGGCTGACGGCCTGGCCGAGGAGGCCGAGCCCTTTGACGCAACGGATTTTTCCGTTGTGGGAGGTGGCGATGCCGGCCCCTTCCTGGCCTCGGTGCTGCATGGCGAACAAACCGTCATAAATGATGCGGGAGGCGTCGTCGACGCCGTAGACGCCGAAGACCCCGCATTTATCGCGGGGCGCTTCGCTGTCCGGCGCCGCCGAAGCGGAGTCGTCTGACCACTGGCCTGGTTCCATTATGTGCGGGTTCCTTTACCATTCGGCCGGCGGGCAGGGGAGAAGCGGCGCCTGAACGCATCGGACCGGACGGCTATAATTTAAACACGTATTTACTGGACAACGGCGGCAACCGGAGGGCCGGCGTCTTCAGGTAATCGTCCCGAAGCGCTCCCGCCACCTTGAGCCCGTCGGCGATGGCCCTGACCACGAGGCCGGGACCGCTGCCGGCGTCCCCCGCCACATAGGTGCGGAGGCCGGCCCGGCCCTGATTGTCCCGTTCAAGCAGTCCCTGACTATTTTGCCGGATTTCCAGTTCTTTGAAAACAGGATTTTCCTCCGGACCGGTAAATCCCATGGCAAGGAGGACCATGTCCGCCGGAATATCCTTTTCGCTTCCCTGAACCTTCTGTGGCTTCGGACGCTTGTCTCCTTCGTCCCTGACCCATTCCACCGCGCTGGTCCGGAGGGAGCCGACATGGTTCGGCCGGGCCGGATCGGCGATGAACTCCTCGGTCTGGATGTTCCAGAGGCGCACGCCGCCCTCCTCGTGGCTGGACGAATCGCGGCGGATACGCGGCCATTCCGGCCACGGGTTGCCGGCCGGGCGGCTGGTCGGCGGTTCCGGAAGAATTTCCAGTTGGGTGACGGACTGCGCTCCCTGGCGCCAGGCCGACCCGATGCAGTCCGCCCCGGTGTCGCCGCCGCCGATGACGACGACCCGGCGGCCGAGCGTGTCGTATTTCAGCGGGAGCGATGCTTCCCGGGCGTTCATCCGGTTGAGGGCGGACAGGTAGTCGACGGCGAAGTGGATGCCGTCCAGGTGGCGGCCGGGGACGGGGAGGTCCCGGTTCTGCCGCGACCCGAGGGCGATGACGATGGCGTCGAACTTGTTCCTGAGATAGCGGCCGGAGATGTCCCGCCCGATCTCGACGCCGCATTCGAAGGTGATGCCTTCAAGGGCGAGCATTTCGACCCGGCGTTCTATCACTTCCCGCTCCAGCTTGAAATCGGGAATGCCGTAGCGGAGAAAGCCGCCCGGGTTGGCGTCCCGTTCGAAAACGGCGACGATGGCGCCGTCCTGGTTAAGGCGCCAGGCCGCCGCCAGTCCGGCCGGGCCGGCGCCGACGACGGCGACCTTGAAGCCGAGGCGCCGGGCCGGATACTGCGGCCGGACAGCCCCGGCGGCAAAGCCGCGTTCAATGACTTCCTTTTCCACCTGCCGGCAGGGGACCGCTTCGGCGTTCAGGCTCTGCACGCAGGAGCCTTCACACAGGGCCGGGCAGATGCGGGCGGTGAATTCGGGGAAGGGGTTCGTGTCGAGAAGAGTGGCAAGGGCGTTCCGCCAGCGGCCGGTAAGGGCCTGGGCATTGATTTCCGGGATGGCGTTCCCGAGCGGGCAGCCGACGGCGTGGCAGAACGGGATGCCGCAGTCCTGGCACTGCTTGAGGCAGGTGGCGAGTTCTTCCGGCGCGAGACGCAGTTCCACCGGGTTGAAATCGTTCAGGCGCTCGACAACGGGACGGTATCTTTTCATGGAAGTATCCTTCATGGGTGACGCAGAAAACCACTATTGACAATTATACAATCGAATTCGGTCGTAAAAATTCCGGATGCGGCGCCGTCCATTGTAACGCCTGGACGAATCGGCCGCCGCATCCGTGTTTTTCAGTAAACTTTGCACTTCTTACGTATCTTGTACTCGGCCGTCACACGCTGTACTGAAGCGCGTCGTAGCCTTCCTCCCCGGTCCGCATCTTGACGGCGTTTTCGAGGGTGTAGGTGAAGATCTTCCCGTCGCCGATGGAGCCGGTGCGGAGAACCTTCTTGGCTGTTTCGATGACCGCCCGGACCGGCACCTTGGAGATGGCGATGTCCAAGCGAATCTTCGGGAGAATATTCGAGGCGATTTGCACGCCACGGTAGTATTCCGCATGGCCCTGCTGGACGCCGCAGCCCATAACCTTCGACACCGTCATGCCGGTGATGCCGATGGCCTGGAGGGCGCTCCGGAGTTCCCCGAACTTTTCCGGCCGGGTGATAATGCTGACCATGGTCATCCGCCTGTGCTGGCTCGTGCCCTTCGGGCCGGGCGTATCTTCCTTGTTGTCGGCGAGGATGGCTTCCGCCATCGAGGCGTCGACCATGGCCTCTTCCGCCTCGGCGGCGGCGTTCTTGTAGAGGACGGACGTGAGCCGTCCCGACGTCGACAGACCGGGGTAGCTGACCGGAATGCCGTGCTCTTCCATGTCGAGGCCGGAAATTTCTTCCGAAGCCGATACCCGGAGGCCGATAAGCTTGTCCGCGAGGAAGTAAATTACCCCCATGGAAATCAGAACCCAGACCGCGACCGCGACAACGCCGAGGATCTGAATGCCGAAGTACTGGAAGCCGCCGCCGTATAACACACCGCCGTCGAGGGCGAACACGCCGGTGAGAATCGTGCCGAGGGCGCCGCAGGCGCCGTGGACGGCGAAGGCGCCGAGCGGGTCGTCGATACGGAGCACCTGGTCGATGAACTCGATGACGTAGACGAGGACGATGCCGCATATGGCGCCGATGAGGGCGGCTCCGACCGGGGACACCTGGTCACACCCGGCGGTAATGCCGACAAGGCCGGCGAGGGCGCCGTTCAGGGTCATGGACACGTCCGGCTTCTTGTACTTCATCCAGGTCAGGATCATGCAGACGGCGGCGCCGGCGGCGGCACTGAGGTTCGTGTTGAAGATGACGGACGCCATTGACACCAGGTTTTCACTGGTGGTCGCCGCCGTTGTTGAACCGCCGTTAAACCCGAACCAGGCGAACCAGAGGATAAAGACGCCGAGGGAGCCCATTGCCAGGCTCTGACCCGGGATGGCGTTGGCCCGGCCGTTCCGGTCGTACTTGCCGATACGCGGTCCGAGGAACCAGGCCCCGAGGAGGGCGGCGACCCCGCCGACAATGTGAACGGCGGTGGAACCGGCGAAATCGTGGAAGCCCATTTCGGCCAGCCAGCCGCCGCCCCATATCCAGTGGCCGCTAATCGGGTAGACAAGCATGCTCATGCCGATAGAATAGAAAATGTAGGCGCTGAACTTGGTGCGTTCGGCCATCGCCCCGGAGATGATGGTGGCGGCGGTGGCGCAGAACACGGTGTGGAAGATGACGAACGCGGCACTGGGGAACGCGCCTTCCACGGAATAATCATTTCGGACAAAGAAGTCGAGCCCGCCTATCCAGGCGTTGCCGCCGAGACCGTGCATGAGCCCAAAGCCGACGGCCCAAAACGCGAGGGAGCCGAGGGAAAAATCCAGCAGGTTCTTCATGACGAGGTTGCCGGTGTTCTTGCTGCGGGTGAAGCCGATTTCGACCATGGTGAAGCCGGCTTGCATAAAAAAGACCAGAATGGCTGCGAGGAGCACCCAAATTGTGTCGGTTGCTGAGAACTGCATGGTACGTTCTCCTTTCTACGGGGCCGCGTTCAATGACGCGGCGGCCAAGGCGGTATGAGGATCACATGTGCTCCGTTACGAGAGATGCCGTAGTGGGTCGTGCATTTTCGCTGCTATTTCGTCTGTTTCGTCATGATGGAACCCTTTCGTCAAAGGTGGTGATTCACGGTTTGTCGTCCATGACACAATCCAGTGAATGAAATTTAAAAGTCAAATCTTTCAAGACCAATGCATCGCTGAAAAGGATAGGCACGCGATGCATTGGAAAAATCTCAAACAAATTCCCGTTCGCGCCTGGGCGTCTCGGCGTCGTCCACGAGCATCGCCCCGAGGGCCTTCCGGTATTCCATCGGGAAGACCTTGACGAACCGGCCCTTTTCCCGTTCCCAATTGTCCAGGATGGCGCCGACCTTCGTGCTGTTCGTCACCGCCCGGTGGCGTTCGAGAAGGTCGCGGAGTTCGTCCTGGTCGGCGTCGTCCGTCAGGTCGAGGTCGACCATGTCGAGGTTGCAGCGGATGTCGAAGAGGCCGTCCTCGTCGTAGACATAGGCAATGCCGCCGGACATCCCGGCCGCGAAGTTCACCCCGGTCGGCCCGACCACCACCACCCGGCCGCCGGTCATGTATTCGCAGCCGTGGTCGCCGGTGCCTTCGACAACGGCCACCGCCCCGGAATTCCGCACGGCAAAGCGTTCCCCGGCCCGGCCGTTCACGAACAGTTCCCCGGACGTGGCGCCGTAGAGGGCGACGTTCCCGATGATGACGCTCTCCGCCGCGTCGTACCCGGCGTCCCGGCCGGTCCGGACGACAATGCGCCCGCCCGACAGCCCTTTTCCGACATAATCGTTCGCTTCCCCTTCAAGGTCGAGGGTGACGCCCCGGGCCAGAAAACCGCCGAACGACTGCCCCGCCGACCCCCTGAGGGAGAGGGTGATGGACCCGTCCGGCAGCCCGGCCAGGCCGTGCTTCCGGGCGACCCGGGAGGAAATCCGCGTGCCGACGCTCCGGTCGGTATTGCAGATCCGCGCTTCAAGGTTCACCGTTCCGTTCCCCGCTTCGATAATCGGCATGACGTCCGCCAGGAAGCGGCTGTCCAGGGTATCTTCATCGAGGGCCGGGATGTCGTCCCGCCCGACCCGGGCGCGGCGTTCGCGGTCGCTTGGCATCGGCGCCAGGAGCCGGGAGAAGTCGAGGCCGCCCGCCTTGTACCCCGAGCCTTCGGTCGGGCGGAGGACGTCGGAGCGGCCGATCATTTCGTCCACCGTCCGGAAGCCGAGGCTGGCCATGATTTCCCGGAGTTCCTGGGCGACGAAGTGGAAGAAGTTGATGACGTGCTCCGGTTTCCCGGCGAAGCGCTTCCGCAGTTCAGGAT
>JAJBTL010000185.1:9832-12675 GCA_020860865.1 Planctomycetota bacterium
CGGAGCCGGGGGGGCGACGCCGACCGGGCAGCCGTTCGAATGGCACTTCCGCATCATCACGCAGCCGATGGTGACGAGGGGCGCGGTGGCGAAGCCGAATTCGTCGGCGCCGAGAAGGGCGGCGATGGCGACATCGCGGCCGGTCTTCATCTGGCCGTCGGCCTGGAGGCGCACCCGGCCCCGGAGGTTGTTCTGCATGAGGGTCTGCTGGGTCTCGGCGAGGCCGATTTCCCATGGCGACCCGGCGCCACGGATGGACGACAACGGACTCGCTCCGGTGCCGCCGTCGTGGCCGGCAATGAGAATCATTCCGGCCCGGGCCTTGGCGACGCCGGCGGCGATGGTGCCGACCCCGGCTTCGGATACGAGCTTGACCGATATCCGCGCTTCGTCGTTGGCCTGCTTCAGGTCGTATATGAGCTGGGCAATGTCCTCGATGGAATAAATGTCATGGTGCGGCGGCGGCGAAATCAGGGTGACGCCCGACGTCGAATACCTGACCTTGGCAATTTCCGCATTGACCTTGTGGCCGGGCAGTTGTCCGCCTTCCCCCGGCTTCGCGCCCTGGGCAATCTTAATCTGGATATCCTTGGCGTAATTCAGGTAATCGATGGTAACGCCGAAGCGCCCGCTGGCGACCTGCTTCACGGCGGACGACCGGTTGTCGCCGCCCGGCAGCGGGCTGTACCGTTCCGGATCCTCGCCGCCTTCGCCGGAGTTCGACCGCGACCCCATCCGGTTCATGGCGATGGCCAGGGTCTCGTGCGCCTCCCGGGACAACGACCCGAACGACATGGCGCCGGTGGCGAAGCGGGGCAATATCGCCTCCACCGGTTCGACTTCCTCAATGGGCACCGGCGTCCGTGGCGCGAACGCGAGCATGCCCCGGAGGGTCGAGAGGGCGGTGGACTGGTTGTTAATGCGTTCCGCATAGGCCCGGTAGGTGTCGTAATCGCCTTCCCGCACCGCCTTCTGAAGGAGGGTGATTGTCTCCGGCGTCCACAGGTGGCGTTCGCCGTCCTTCCGGAAGCGGTAGATGCCACCGGTCGGGAGGGGCTTGTCGCCGACCGTGTCGGCGTTGTCGTCCGGCCGCTGTTCTTCCGGAGAGGTGCCGCTGTCCAACGCGGTTTCGAGGCGGAGAAGCGCTTCCCGTTCAATCTCGGCGAAGCCGATGCCGCCGACCTTGCTGGCGATGCCGGGGAAGTATTCCGTCATGATTTCGTCGCCGAGGCCGACCGCTTCCAGGACCTGCGACCCACGGTAGCTTCTGAGCGTCGAAATGCCCATCTTCGACATGATTTTCATCAGGCCCCGGGTAAGGGCGTTCACGTAATTCTCCGCCGCCGTCGACGCCGAGACGTTTTCACTCAGGTCGCGGCGGTTGGCGAGGTGGGTGACGGTCTCGAACGCGAGCCACGGATTCACCGCCGACCCGCCGAGGGCGAGAAGCATGGCCAGGTGGCCGACCTCCCGCACTTCGCCCGTTTCCGACACAATGCCGGTGGCGACGCGGAGGCCCTTGTCGACGAGGCGCCGGTTCACCGCCGCCACCGCGAGGATTGACGGAATCGGCGGGTGGTTCCGGTCGGCGTCGCGGTCCGAGAGGATAAGGATGCGGGCGCCGGCCTGCACCGCCTTCTCCGCCGAATCCTGCAACCGGCCGAGAGCCATCCTGAGCATTTCGCCGGCCGGCAAACCCTGTTCCGGCAGGTCGAACAACGCGGGAATGGTGACGGACTGGAATCCGTCCTGGTTCAGCGTCCGGATCCGTTCGAGGTCGGCGTTCGACAATATCGGGTGCCGCATCTTGACGAGACGCGCCTGTCCCGGCCGTTCGCCGAGGATGTCCGGGCTGTTCCCCATGAAGGTCATCAGGGTCATGACCAGTTCTTCCCGAATCGGGTCAATCGGGGGATTCGTAATTTGCGCGAACTGCTGGCGGAAGTAGTTGAACAGGCATTGCGGCTTGTCCGAGAAGACGGCGAGGGGAACGTCCGCGCCCATGGAGCCGGTCGGTTCGTGGCCTTTCACCGCCATGCTGTCCAGGATGATTTCCGTGTCGTCCCGGGTATAGCCGAACAGTCGCTGTCGGAACGGGAGGCGAATGGCGTCTGTGGTGATTTCGCCTTGGTCCCCAAAAAAACCGTGGATGTCGATGCGGTTTTCCTCGACCCAGCGCCGGTACGGGTGGCGGCGGGCGAGGCGCATCTTGATTTCATAGTCGTCGACGAGCCGCCCTTCGAGCGGATCGGCCAGGACCATCTGGCCGGGCCGGAGCGATCCCTTGGCCGCCATCTCGGTGTCCGGAATGCGGAGAACGCCGGCTTCGGACGCGAAGATGACGACACCGTCCTTCGTCACTTCGAAGCGGGCCGGGCGGAGGCCGTTCCGGTCGAGGCAGGCGCCGACGCGGACGCCGTCCGTGAAGACGACGGAGGCCGGGCCGTCCCACGGTTCCATCAGGCCGGCGTGGAATTCGAAAAAGCCGCGCATGTCCGGCCCCATCGGATACTTTTGCCCCCAGGCCTGCGGCATGAGCATGGCCATGGCGTGGTGGGCCTCGCGGCCGCCGTGGCGGAGAAATTCGAGGGCGTTGTCGAGACTCGCCGAGTCACTGGCGTCGGCCTCGAGGACCGGGAAGACAGCCTTCAGGTCGTCTCCGTACAGGCCGGGCCGGATGCCGGGCTCACGCGCCCGCATATGGTTCCGGTTGCCCCGGATCGTGTTGATTTCGCCGTTATGGGCCAGGTTCCGGAACGGTTGGGCCAGGTGCCACGACGGGAAGGTGTTTGTCGAATAACGTTGGTGGAAAATGGCGAACGGGCTCACGGTCAGCGGATCGT
>JAJBTL010000421.1:0-3783 GCA_020860865.1 Planctomycetota bacterium
AAAAAACGCGGCACCAACGGCAGCCGCCGCATCGGCATTGTCCTGAACCAGGTCAACGCCTATATTTTCCCGAGCGTCCTCACCGGCATCAACAACACCCTCCTCGAACGCGATTACCACATGGTCATCCGCATGACCATAAACCACGTCTCCATCGAGCGCCGCGTCCTCGAGGAACTCCTCGCCAGCGAACTGTCCGGCGTCCTCATTGAGCCGGTGCGCTGCTCCCTGCCGCAGGCCAACGCCGACCTTTACCGCATCCTCGAAAAGAAAATTCCCTGCGTCCTCATCCACGGATCGCTTCCCGATTTTTCCTTCCCCAGCGTCAACCACGACAACGCCCGCGCTTTCTCCCTCCTTGTCGAACACCTGATGGAAAGGGGCCACCGCCACATTGCCGCACTGATGAAAATGGACGAACAAACCGGCGTCGAACGCTATCAGGGCTATGTCCAGACCCTGATCCGCCACGGCATCAACGTGGACGAGCAACGCATCCTTTGGTACACGGACGAGGACTTCCCCGATCTCTTTTCCGACCAGAACGCCCACCGCGTCCTGAAAACCATCAAAAACTGCACCGCCGTCGCCTGCTTCAACGACGACCTGGCCATCCGGCTCCTGCCGTTCCTCGAACAGCACGGCATGACCGTCCCGGACGACATTTCCGTCGTCGGCTACGACGATCTTTGGCAGAGCCAGCGGTACAAGCCGGTCACGACCATCAACCATGCGAAAGAGGAGTTCGGCCGCGTGTCGGCGATGGCGATCCTCACCCTTCTTGAAAATCCGTTTGCCGACGTGTCCTACCGCTTTCCGCCGGAGTTCCTGGACAACGGCTCGGTGCGGGATATCAACGGGAACGGCGAAGACGAGTCGTGACAGACAAACACCTCCTGAAAAAAAAATCACTGAAAAATATTGAATTACCGGTCCGACCCGGTATACTCTTCGCAAACAAACATGCAGGGGAACTCTTCGGAGTTGAGAAGGCTAACAACCTGACCCTTTGAACCTGTTGGTTAAGACCAGCGTAGGGAGCATTTGACCACCTGACAGTCAAGGTGCTCTCCCTTTTTGGGATAGCACCTTTTTTTGTTGCCTGGACGATGCGGTTCCTACGCGCCTACGAAAAGGAGGCGCCATGACACTGGTGGAATCGCTCCGCAGCGGCACGTCCGACCCGCGTGTGGCGGCGACGGCCGAAGCGGAAAACATCCCCCCTGACACCCTGAAGAATGGTGTGCTCGACGGCACCGTCGTCGTCCCCTGGGCCGCCGGGCACGATCTCGGAAAACCTGTCGCCATCGGGAAAGGCTGCCGGGTCAAGGTCAACGCGAACATCGGCACCAGCCCCGACACATCCGGCGTGGAGGACGAACTGGACAAGCTGGCCGTCGCCGTCGCCGCCGGCGCCGACGCCATCATGGATCTGTCCATCGGCGGCGACATCCGTTCAATCCGCCAGCGGATCCGCGCCGCCTGTCCGGTCTCTCTCGGGAGCGTCCCCATGTACGAGGCGGCGTTCATGACAGCCAGTCGCGGCGAACCGTTCCGCAACATGACCGAACACGACATGCTGGAGGCGGTCAGGCTCCATGTCGAAGACGGCGTCGACTTTGTCACCGTCCACTGCGGCATCACCCGGGAAGCGGTCGATTTTGTCAGAAATCACGACCGGATCTGCGGCATCACCAGCCGGGGCGGTTCGCTCCTGGCCCGCTGGATGGTGGCTAACAACAAGGAAAACCCCCTCTACACCCACTTCGACGAAGTCGTCGACATCTGTAAAAGCCGGGACGTCGCCATATCCCTCGGAGATGCCCTCCGCCCGGGCGCCCTGGCTGACTCCGGCGACCGGGCGCAGATCCACGAACTCTACACCCTCGGCGACCTCGCCCGGCGGGCCCGGGCCCGGGGCGTCCAGGTGTTTATCGAAGGCCCCGGACACGTGCCGTTCAACCAGATAGCGGCGCAGATGCGGCTTGAAAAAATCGCCTGCGACAATGCGCCGTTCTACGTCCTTGGCCCATTGGTGCCCGATGTCGCGCCCGGATACGACCATATCGTCGGCGCCATCGGAGGCACGCTGGCCGCCACCTGCGGCGCCGATTTCCTCTGTTACGTAACGCCGGCCGAGCACCTCCGTTTGCCGAACTCGGACGACGTCCGCCAGGGCGTCATCGCCAGCCGCATCGCCGCCCATGCCGCCGATATTGCGAACGGCATCCCCGGCGCCCGGGACTGGGACGACGCCATGAGCCGGGCCCGGAAGGCGCGGGATTGGGACAGGCAGTTCGACCTCGCCATCGACCCGGATTTCGCCCGGGCCAGCCGCGCCTTGGCCCAGCCGAAAAACGAAAGCGTCTGCTCCATGTGTGGGGAATTTTGCGCGCTTCGCGACGAAGACGAACTGATGTGATCAGGCTACCCGACAGCCTCATTGCAAGGAAGTCTATAAGGAGGGATTGTAAAAAAAATGGATCAGTTGAAAGAAAAAATCCGCCAGGCGGCGGTTGACGCGAGAAACACGAAACCGCTCGTCGGTTCCGTCACCAACACCATCACAAACACCTTCGTCGCCAATGCCCAGTTGGCGGTGGGCGGTTCGGCCGCCATGGTGTTTGTCCCGGACGAATCGGAAAGCCTGGCCCGGGCCGGAAACGCGTTTTACATCAATGTCGGTGGCATTTTCCCGGTATACGCGGAGACGCTCCCGGCCGTCGTTCGCACCCTGAAGGAAACCGGGAAGCCGTGGGTGCTGGACCCGGTGGCGGTCGGTATCGGCTCCCTCCGGACAAGTGTCCTCTCCCTGTTCAAGGACTTCAAGCCGACCATTATCCGCGGGAACGCCTCGGAAATCATCGCCCTGGCCGGCCTCTGGGAACTCGGGGAAAGCGGCGCCTCCCACGTTCGTGGCGTCGATTCCGTCGACCCGGTCTCGGCCGCCCGTTCGGCCGCCGTCGCCCTGGCCCGGTGGACCGGCGGCGCGGTGGCGGTGTCGGGCGCGACGGATTTGGTGACTGACGGCACATCCGTCGTCCTGTCGCACGGCGGATCGCACTTTATGGAAAAGATTACCGGCGCCGGCTGTTCCCTCGGCGGCGTCGCGGCGGTATATGCGGCGGTGGCCGACCCGTTCGTCGCCGCCTTGACGGCAACGGCAATCTACAACCATGCCGGCCGCCGGGCCGGTTCGCTGGCCGCTGGTCCCGGCAGCTTCAACATGCATTTTCTCGACGAACTGTATAAGGCGTCGGCTGATGATATTTCCAACAATCCGTTTGATATCGAGGAGGCAACGAAATGAACACATTGATAGCGGTCGCCATAGCGCCGTTCGGCGTCGGCGACGAACTGGCGGAGCATGTCGCGGAAGTCGTCAACGTCATCCGGGACTCCGGACTCCCGAACCGCACCACGGCGATGTTCACGGAAATCGAGGGCGAGTGGGACGATGTCATGCGGGTCGTGAAAGACGCGACCTTTGTCCTGGCTGAAAAGGGCATCCGCACCGAAGTGGTCCTGAAAGCCGATATCCGCCCCGGCTTCACCAACACCCTGCAAGGAAAACTGGACCGGCTGGAGTCCGCCATGGGAGCGCCCGATGAACCCGCGAAATAACCTGGACATTTCCGCCTACCTTGTCGTCGGCCCGGAAAATACCCGGGGCCGCCCGGTCGCGGACATTATCGAAGCGGTGGTCGAGGCCGGATTCACCTGCGTCCAGATCCGGTCGAAAACGGCGTCGGCGTCGGAACTCATTGCGCTCACCGGCCAGGC
>JAJBTL010000421.1:3793-11523 GCA_020860865.1 Planctomycetota bacterium
GGGTGACCCTGGTCGTCGACGACCGCCTTGACGTCGTCCTTGCCGCACGAAAGGCCGGTATCAAGGTGGACGGCATTCACGTCGGCCAGTCGGACATTCCGGTGGCGGTGTGCCGGGAGTATCTGGGCGAGGAATCCGTCATCGGCCTGTCCGCCGAAACCGCCAACCTGTTCGAGTACATCCAATCCGCCGACATCAGCCACATCGACTATTTCGGCGCCGGACCGCTCCATGAGACCATGACCAAGCGCGATTGCGGCATCGGCCCGGACGGCAAGGTGATTACCAGGACGTTCGACGATTTCGCCCGTTTGGCGCAGGTCAGTCCGCTGCCCGTCGTTGTCGGCGGCGGCGTCAAGCAGGACGACATCCCGCCGCTCGCGGCAACCGGGATTGACGGCTTCTTTGTCGTCTCCGCCATCGCCGAGGCGGACGACCCGAAAGCCGAGGCGGTGAAAATGATCCAGTCCTGGCAGGCGAATGTTCCGGCCGACTGAACCGCTAACTCCCGTGACAGCGCTTCGCCGTCGTATCCGTGCACACGGCGGTCCAGACGCGTCCGCGCGGACGACAGCGAGGCGGGAAATGAAGTTTCACACCGGCTCAGAGAAATGTATTATACGCCTCGTTCATGGTCGGATGCGGAATGACGAGATCGCGGAGCATGCGATAATCAAGCCCGGCGTCGATGGCGACTTTGGCGACGGTGATCATTTCGTGGGATTCTTCGCAAAACAGGTGGACGCCGACGAGCCGGTTCGTTGTCTTATCGACAATTCCTTTCATCAGTCCCACCGGTTTGCCGCGGCCGAGCAGCTTCGCCTTTGCCACCGCCGAAGCGGCGGCGCTGTGGACCGAGTAGTCGATGCCTTTTTCCCGGGCCTGGCCCTCCGTCAGGCCGACCCGGGAAAAAGTCGGGTCGAAGAATGTGCAGAACGGAACGGCGCCGCGATTTTCCGTCGTTCGTTTGGCCTCGCCGTAGTGGTTGTCATAGGCTATTCTGGCATCGTCCGAGGCGATGTAGGTGAATTGCATAGCACCGGCGGCGTCGCCCATGACGTAGATGTGCGGCGCGTCGGTGCGGAGTCGTGTATCCACCCTGATTCCGCCCTTGTCGGTCAGGGATAAACCGGCCTTTTCCGGCGAGAGCCCGTCGGTCACGGGAACGCGGCCGGTGGCGACAAGCACGGCATCGGCCCTTAGCACTTCATCCCCGGAATCCCTCTCGACCACCACTTCGGCCGCGTCATCCCGGTTCCGCACCGCCACCACCGACGCACCGGTGCGGAGACGGATGCCCATGTCGCCAATCCGATCCGTAATCGCCTTCCGCATGTCGTCGTCCTCGCGCGGTACAATGGCTGGACCGCGTTGAAGGATGGTGACTTCCGAGCCAAAATTCCGGTAAATGCCCGCGAACTCGATACCGATATACCCGCCGCCGATAATGACCAGTTGCTTGGGCAGCGCCTTTTCGTCAATGAGGGACGTGCTGTCGTATACCCGGGGACAGTCGGCCAGGCCCGGAATATCGGGCATCACCGATCTGGAACCGGTATCGAGGAAGATGGCGTCCGCCGTCACGGTGCCGGTGCCGCCGTCCCGGTCGATTCGTAGTGTATGGCTGTCGACGAAGGAGCCGTTCCCGACCTCGATATCGACGCCGGACGAGGCGAGGCTGTCGTAACTGCCTTGGCGCAAACCGGCGGTGAGACGGTTTTTTTCCTCCACCGCGCTGGCATAGCGGACGGCGTTATCCGGAAAGGACCGGTCGCCGTCCGGGCAGAGTTTGGCCAGGTGGAGGAGGAATTTCGTGGGAATGCAGGCCTTGTTCGGACAGCTCCCGCCGAAGTTGGTCCTGTCCCGCTCAATCAGCACGACCTTTTTCTTATCCTTGGCGAGTAACCCGGCAAGGAACGATCCGGCTGCGCCAAATCCGACAATTGCCGCATCATAATGACTGGCCATTACCATCTCCCGTGACCATACTGTTTTCATGCAGCATGGTTGTCCATCCCCGCCCCGCTACTTATCTATGACGATTCGGACGGCCCGCCATTCGCTCCGGTTCGGAAGCACCGGACTCGGCGCCTCGCAGATTCGATGCCTGAATGCGGCGTTCCGGAAAAATGCGCCCTTGCATCCGTCGGCGATTCGACTATACTCCCATTAACATGTATTCTAGTCATGACAAGTTGACGCCAACCTCACGAGGAGCACCGGATGGCATTGAACAACCAGGCGGCCAGCATCGATCGCCAGTCCCCGTTACCCATGTATCACCAGCTCAAGGAAATTCTTCTCGAGCGGATCAAGAACCAGCCGATAGCGGCCGGCAAGTCCTTCCCGTCGGAAATGGAACTTATCGAGACCTACGAAGTGAGCCGGACCACCGTGCGGCAAGCCATTGCCGAACTGACGAAGCAGGGCTACCTGTACATAATCAAGGGTAAGGGCGCCTTTGTATCCCGGCCCAAAATCGACCTCCGGTACCTGCAAAAGGCGTTGACCTTCGACGAGCAAATCCGGAAAAGCGGAATGACGCCGACAACCCAGGTCCTTTTTTTCAAGGAAATCGCCGCCCCGGACGACGTCGCCTACGCCCTCGGCACCTCGCGGGTATTGAAGCTGGAACGGCTCCGGTTCGCGGACGGCGAGCCGATTGTGTTGGTCGAATCGTACCATCCCTACGACCTCTGCGCCTTCCTCCTCGGGCACGATTTGGAAAAGAACTCACTGTACGACACCCTGGCCCTGTCGCCGGAGACGAAGGTGGTCAGGGTCGAACGAACGGTCGAGGCAATCGCCGCCAACCGGGACCTGGCGAAAGCCTTGAAAATCAAAGTCGGCTTTCCGGTGCAGCATTTCCACACCCACGCCTACGCCGGGAACGACCGGGTGGTCGAGTACTGCATATCCGATTACCGGGGGGATCGTAACAAGCTGTCGGTTGAAATAATCCTGACCGATTAATAATCGTATCGCCGCATTGTCATCACGGGCGACCATCCGTAACCGGCGTTTCCCGAGAAACGCGTCTTTACAACCGTGGCGGTCGGATGCTATTATTGTAACAATGGCGGTAGCCACTGCCCATGGCCACGACTCGGCCGGGTTTTCGCGGTTCGTACACAATCACCACATCTTACCGGTGGGGGATGGAGGCAACGGATGCCTTCATCGTCGTGCAATTTGGACATGGATACGTATGGACGCTAACGATCAGCGCACGGCAATCCTGAAGGCGGCCAACCGCGTCATGCGGAAAAACGGCCTCCACGGCACCACCATCAGCGCCGTGGCCGCCGAGGCCGGCATGACCAAGGGCGGCGTCCTCTACTATTTCCGGAACAAACAGGAACTGCTGGAAACGGTCATCACCCGGTACGAGGCCTTGGCCGCGGCCCGCAACATGGAAATAATGGCGACCCTGCCGGACGAACCCGGACGGGTTATCCGCGCCACCGTCCTCACCATGCTCGACCTTCTCGAGACGCCCAGCGAAGACATGCATTCCGGCGTCGGCTTCCTTGGCGACGAAACCTACCGGAAAATAATCGGCGCCATGCGCATGCGGATGTTTTCGGAACTCGGCAAGCTGGTGGAGGACAAGTCGCTCCTCACCACCATCATTTTTATTATCGACGGCATCTGGGCCATCAAGATGTTTTCCTTCTTCGACGAACTGCCGGTCCGGAAGGAGGAGATTGTCCGTATTCTCATGGACATGGTCGATCGGAGCGTCGGCCTGACGGAAGACGACGATGCCTAGAAAAGACGCCCGACACGAAATTCTCCAGGCCGTCAACCGCGTCCTCGCCCGCCACGGCCTGAACGCCTTGACAATCGACAAGGTCGCGGCCGAGGCCGGCATGAGCAAGGGCGGCGTTATCCACTATTTCGCCACCAAGCAGGAACTGGTGCTGGCGAACCTCGTGTCGTACCACGACCGCTTTTTCGAGCGCCGCCAGGCCTATATGGCCACCCTGCCGGACACGCCGGACCGCTTGGCCCGCGCCACCATCCATACCATGATGGCAACGTGGAAAACCGAATCCGACGCCGCCTGGTACCGTATCGACATGCTGGAAGACCCTCTGTACCGGGAACAGATCGGAAAAACGAAACAGCGGATTTTCCACGACGTCCTGAAAAACGCCACCGATCCGGGCAAGGTCATGACGACCATGTTTTTCATGGACGGCCTGTGGCTGAACAATATCTACCGCCCCAGTCCGGCGCCGTCGAAAAGCGTCGAACAATCCTATCACCATCTCTTCGACATGATTGAATCCCTGTGGGTTCAGTACCGCTAAACACTCTCCCGCCATTCCGTAATGTCCACGCGACCAGCAACAAGTCGCCGCCGAGAGCGAGGAACCGGCGGCCTGGTTCCGACAGTAATTTCCGTCAGCCGTTTGGGGCACGGTCGGCGGAGGCGACGTTGTCATGGTGCGATCATTCCGAATGTGGCTGGCGCTGGTGCTTTATTTCATCCTCTTCCCGACCATCCCGTCGTTCGCCCGTGGACCGGTCGACCCGGAGGTCCTCCGGGACCGCGCCCTCCTTGATAAAATCGGCCGGGAAACCTTCGCCTATTTTTGGGAAGGCGGCTGTCCCGTATCCGGCATGGCCTACGAGGCGAACTACGACTGGCCGGTGAAACCGGTCACCACCGGCGGCACCGGCTTCGGCATCGCCGCCATGCCCGCCGCTGTCGAACGCGGCTGGATAAGCCGTGACGCGGCGGTGGACCGCCTCCACCACATCACCCTTTTTCTTCGGGACAAGACCGAACGGGCGCGCCTCCACGGCGCCTTTCCCCACTGGCTCGACGGCACCACCGGCGCCACCCTGCCGTTCGGGCCCCGGGACGCCGGCGCCGATCTGGTCGAAACGTCGTTCCTCATGCAAGGCCTCCTTATTGCTCGGCAGTATTTCGACAAGCCGTCCGAGGCCGCCCTTCGGGAGCGCATCACTACTTTGTGGGAAGAGGTGGAATGGGATCATTTCGCCGATCCGGTCGACGGCGGGTTGTACTGGCATTGGGACCCGGACGACGGCTTCCACCACGGCCTGAAAATTCAGGGCTATAACGAATGCCTCGTCACCTACGTCCTCGCCGCCGCCTCGCCAACCCATCCGGTCGACCAGCGCTCGTACCACTACTGGGCGTCAAGCCCGGAGTACTTTTCCCGCGTGCTCGGACCGTATGTCGTCGAGGCGGCGCCGCCGTGCGGCGGGCCGCTCTTTCTGTCGCAGTACTCGTTTGTCGGGCTCGATCCGCGCCGGCTGTCGGACGCCAAGGTCAGCCTCGGCTTTTTCATCCGAAGCGTCAAACAAACCTTGTCGAACCGTGACTATTGCCTCTACGACGCTCCGGCCCGGAACGGCTACGCCGAAGACTTCTGGGGCCTCACCGCCAGCCAGACCATGACCGGCTACAGCGCCGGCGATCCGTGTCACGACGGCGGCACCATCGCGCCGACGGCGGCGGTGTCGTCGTTCCCGTACACGCCGGCCTTTTCATTTCAAGTTCTGGAAAGTCTGGCCGGTCCGCTCGCTTCCCGGGCCTGGGGACCGTATGGCCCCTACGACGCCCTGAGCCGCCGGGACAACTGGGTCAGTGAACACTATCTCGCCATCGATCAATTGCCGATGACGTGCATGGTCGAGAATTACCGGTCCGGCCTCCTGTGGCGGTTGTTCATGGCGGACGCCGATGTCCGCCGCGGCCTGGACCGCTGCGGCCTCCGCGAACCGGACCTGCCGCCCGGGTTCCCCGAAGCGGTTGTCCCGTTCCGACGCGACGGCGACACGCCGGTCCGGGACGCGTACACGGTCCGCCGCCATCCGGACAGCGGCCTGCACGAAATCCCGTTTTGGACAATCGCCGCCGGACCGGTCCGTTTCACCCTTCGCCGGGACGACGGCGAGGCGGTGCTTGACGAGAGCGTGATGGCGCCGGGCCGCCGAGGCCTGTTCCGTTTTCCCCGCGTCGCCGCGCCTTCCGACGACGTTTTCGTCCTCGAAATGAACGGACCGGAAGGAGCGTTCTCCTTGCCGGTCCGGATGTGGTGAAATTATCGTTGCCAACGCCTTCGCGATTTTACGTTCGCCGCGACGAATAATTGCAGTCGATAACGACAGCCACCAGGATGATGGCGCCTTTCATGACAAGCTGCCAGTACGGCGAGATGTCGAGCAGGTTCATGCCATTGTTGATAAGGCCAATAAGGATGGCGCCGAGAAGGGTGCCGACAATGGTGCCGTAGCCGCCATTCATGTTGGTGCCGCCGATGACGCATGCGGTGATGGCGTCCAGTTCGTATCCTTCGCCGGCAATGGGCTGGCCCGATCCAAGGCGGCTGGCGTGGACCATGCCGCTGACGGCGGCGCCGAGGCCGCAGAGGGCGAAGACGAGGAGCTTCGTTCTGAACACGTTGACGCCGGCCAGGGCGGCGGCTTCCTCGTTGCCGCCGAGGGCGTAAATGCGGCGTCCCCAAATGCTCTTTTTCGTCATGTAGTAAAACGGTATCGCCACCACCACCATTATCGCCACCGGCATCGGCACCAGGCCGAACAGCATGCCGTTCCCGATAAACAGGAAGGTGTCGTCCGGATTGAAAATCGGCGTGCCGTCGACCAGAAGAAGGGCGATGCCCCGGATGACAATCATCGACCCGAGCGTGGCGACAAACGCCGGAATGCGGAACCAGGCGACAATGTAGCCGTTCACCAGGCCAATCACCAGCCCGATAACGAGGACGACGGCGACGGCCGGGACGAGGCCGAGACCGGCATTGACCATAAGCATGCAGAGGACGACGCCGGCCAGGCCGACCACCGAACCGACTGACAGGTCGATGCCGGTGATGACGATGGCGAGGGTCATGCCGAAGGCGATGATGGCGTTTGTCGATACCTGGTTCAGGATGTTCAGGACGTTCCCCGGCTGGAGGAAAATCCAGCCGCTCGTGTAGTTCTCGTAGCGGAGCACGTCGCAGACGACGAACAACGCGAGAACGATGGCGGCGATAAGGCCGTAGAGGACCGGCTTCCCGGCTTTCCGGCGTGTGCCGGCCAGAGGCGTTGAAACAAGGATATCAGGCACTTTTACTCCCTCCCGCCGCATGGGTCATAATGGCTTCCTGGCTCGCGTTTGCCCGGTCGAGTATCGCCACCAGTTCACGTTCCCGCATCACCGCCACCCGGTCCGACATGCCGAGGACTTCCGGAAGGTCGGACGAAATCATAATGACCGCGACGCCTCTGGCCGCCAATTCCCGCATGATGGCGTAAATTTCCGACTTGGCGCCGACATCGATGCCCCGGGTCGGTTCGTCAAGGATGATAACCTTCGGTTCCCGCCCAAGCCAGCGGGCGAGGATGACCTTCTGCTGGTTGCCGCCGGACAGCGCCCGCGCCGACGTGTGGCCGCCCGGCGTCTTGATGCGGAGTTTACCGATGCCGTCATCGACCAGTTGCCTGACGCTCTTCCCCCCGGATGACGCCGCGCCGGGAAACGCTTCCGTAGTTCGAAGCGGCGATATTGTCGGCGATGGAGTGGTCGAGGGACAACCCTTCCAGCTTCCGGTCCTCAGGAACAAAGGCGATGCCGGCGGCGATGGCGCTGCCGCACGAATCGACCGCAATCTTTTCCCCGTTCAGAAACAGTTCGCCGTCCGTCATCGGGAGGGCGCCGAAAATCGTCTTGGCGAGTTCGGCGC
>JAJBTL010000421.1:11533-12648 GCA_020860865.1 Planctomycetota bacterium
GTTCCGTCCGCCCGGACCCGACCAGCCCGGCAAAACCGAGAATCTCTCCCCGCCGAACCCTGAAACTACTCGGCTTCACAACGCCCCGGGACGCGACGCTCCGCGCCTCGAACACCACCGGCGCGTCGTCCGGCACGCCGGGCGCCGGCGGGTAGATATTATCGAACGGCCGCCCGACCATCATCTCGATAAGCCGGTCCTCGGAGACGTCGGTGACGGCGGCATCGCCGATGTACTGGCCGTCCCGGAGAACAGTGACCCGGTTCGCCACCCGGAAGATTTCCTGCATCTTGTGGGAGATGTAAATAATGCTGACGCCCTGCTCCTGCAGTTTTTCAATAATGCCGTAGAGGACTTCCTCTTCCGCCGTCGTCAGGGACGACGTCGGCTCGTCCATGACGATGATGCGGGCGTTCTGGCTCACCGCCTTGGCGATTTCCACCATCTGTTTCTGGGCCGGCGACAGGTACGACATTTCAATCCCCGGGTCGATGTCGAGGCCGAGGGCGAGGAGGATGCGCCGCGTCTCCTGTTCCGCCTTGGCGTCGTCGAGGGCGCCGAGGCCGCCGACCTCTTCCCGGCCGAGGAACATGTTGGCGGCGACGGACAGGTTTTCGCAGAGGTTGAGTTCCTGGTGGATAATGCTGATGCCGGCGTCGCGGGCGGCGTTGGTGTCGGGGAACGTCACTTCCCGGCCGTCCATGACGATGGCGCCCGAGTCCGGGCTGTAGATGCCCGAGAGGATTTTCATCAGCGTCGACTTGCCGGCGCCGTTCTCGCCCATGAGGGCGAGGACTTCCCCTTTGTACAATTTGAAATTGACATTGTCCAGGGCACGGACGCCGGGAAACGACTTCCCGATGCCGCGCATTTCAAGGATGGTCTGTTCCGTGGTGGCGGTCATAATGTCACTCGCCTCCTTCCATTGGTACGGTCGTTGTCGGTATTCATTTCCTCTTGCCGCCAAAGCCGGCGTAGTCGGAACTGAGAATGACGGCGAAGAGGATGACGAGCCCCCTTCGCGACGAATTGGAAATACGGCGAAATCCCCATAAGGTTTATGCCGTTCGTGATGATGCCGATGGTCAAGGCGCCAAGGAGCGTGCCGACGATGG
>JAJBTL010000136.1:0-632 GCA_020860865.1 Planctomycetota bacterium
CTTGTCCAGTATAATAATCAAATTATCAGGCTTGAATTTATTGGCGGCCATGCAGGCCTCCCAAACCACGCCTTCGTTTGTCTCGCCATCCCCAATAATTGCATATACCCAGGACGGCCGGTTATCCATTTTCAACCCCAACGCCAACCCCAACGCTCCCGAAAGTGCTATGCCAAGGGGGCCGCTGGTCATTTCCACCCCCGGGCATTCATTCGGATTCGGGTGTCCCTGAAGGCGGGAATCGAGTTGACGCAGCGTTTTCATTTCCTCTACGGGAAAGAACCCTTTTTCGGCAAGGACACGATAGAGCATGGGGGCAGCATGACCTTTACTAAGCACGATTCTATCCCGATCGGGATCATTTGGGTTATCGGGATCGATGTTGGCCTTGATGAAATACAGGGCAACCAGGATTTCGCATACCGACAACGAGCCTCCCGGATGCCCGGTTTGGATTTGATGAAGGGTATGTATGACATCCCTTCTCAAAGTGCGGCAAAGCTTTTCAAGCTCTTTTTTAGATTCGCCTGTCATTCCCATGGCCACTCCTGAAACCTTTCTTTTCATAGAATATAGGAAGACACCGGTTTCCATCCGCTTTCTACGAATTGGGTAAGTGTGCGATTCGTTGC
>JAJBTL010000136.1:642-12486 GCA_020860865.1 Planctomycetota bacterium
CCATAGGCTATGAACTCGTCGACAGCCATTCCATCAGGTTCATAGGCTCTACGAAACTCCCTGATGGTCATGAGCTTTTCGATGGTGTCCTGGCCCACTTCCTGATCGATGTTTTGAGAAAATGGTTCTTTTTCCTTTCCGAGTGCCGCCTGTATGGAAGGCCTGATGGACATGATCATCCTGGCTCCGGCGAGAGCGGTGACATGGTAGGCGCCGCGACAGGCGGCAGGCATGAGAAAGGTATCGTAATTCTTTTCCTGGAAAATCCGGTAGGCACGTTTGATGCAAGCGATTCCGGCCTGAATGATATCGCCCTCCCCAACTGACCGCATATTGTCCTTGACAATATCACGAAGATAGTCATCCAGGCGACCCACCATGATGACAGCGATGGACAATCCCGGCCGGATACCGTTTTGTTCAGCCCTTTTCTTGCCGCGTTCTCTTGCTTCGGCGACAGCGAGCACTTGCGGAACGGTGAAGCTTACCGATGCGGCCACATTGAATCCCAACGCCACGCATTCTTCAAAGGCCCTGATGCCCGCGGCTGTACATGGCAGCTTGACAACGATATTGGGAGACCAGGACGCCAGAATTTTTGCCTGTTCGACCATATACTCGGTCTCGCCACTATGGTTGGGATTGACCTGGGCGCAGACATAGCCCTCACCGACCATTTCATTCTTGAAAATGGGCAATGTTTTTTCGGCATAGTACCCGGTTATGGCATGGCATAATGCCAGCACTTTTTCGTCGCCGGTGATACTCTTGTCAATATCTGAGAATTTCCCATTCCACGTGGCGGCGTCGCCATACAGGGCGCCGCTGACCAGGACCGGGTTAGTAGTCATGCCGCTGGCGCCATTGGCGTAGGCCTGTTCCTGTTCACGTAAAACGACAGAATCATTCCACCATATCGTGGGGGTTTCATTGGCGAGCCATTTGAGGTATTTATTGTCTTCCACGAGAAAGCTCCTTTCGCTGGTATACATGATCCGCTCCTTGCGCTGACCGTGCCAGGCAAGTGGTTCACAAGGTTTCTCAAAATGCTTTAAAGAAATCGCTTAAATAGTTCCGTCCCAGGTCGAAACCTTGGTGCTCTTCATCTCTTCCTCGTCGAACCAATGGGTGGTCACGACCTTGGATTCGGTATAGAAGCGGATGCCGTCCTTTCCAAGGCAGTGCAGATCGCCAAAGAAGGACTGCTTGTGACCGGCGAAGGGGAAATACCCGACCGGAACCGGTATGCCGACGTTGATGCCGACCATGCCGCCGTCGGTATGCCGCGCGAATTCTCTCGCATAGAATCCGCTTTGGGTATATATCACCGAACCGTTGGCGAAGCGGCTGTCGTTCATAATCTTCAAACCATGATTGAACGATTGGCAGCGCTTGACGCACAAAACGGGGCCAAAAATTTCTTCCCGGCCGACAGACATTTCTTCGGTCACATGATCAAAAATGGTCGGCCCCATATAGAAGCCTTTCTCAAACCCCTTCACCGTGCAGTCGCGGCCATCGAGAACCAGCTTGGCGCCTTCCCGGACGCCCTTCTCGATCCACGTGGTTACGTCCTTTTTATAATCCAACGAATAGACCGGACCTAGCTGGGTGTCCTTTTCATAGGCCGGTCCGACCTTGAGCTGCCTGGCGAGTTCCACCAATTTGTCGACCAGCCTGTCCGCGATGCCATCCTCCGCGACAACGACGGGGAGAGCCATGCAACGTTCGCCGGCACAGCCATAGGCGGCATTGATAATGCCTGCGGCGGTACGGTCAAGCGCGGCGTCATTTAACACCAGGGCGTGATTCTTGGCTTCGGTCAAGCACTGGACACGCTTCCCTGCGGCGGCGGTGGAGTAGATATGGAGACCGACGGAGGTGGAACCAACGAAACTGACGCCTTTGACCGCGGGGTTTTGGATAAGTTCGGGCACGCCGGAGCGGTCGCACGACAGAACATTCAAAACGCCTTCGGGCAGGCCGGCCTCTCGGTACAGATCCGCTATGCGGAGCGCCGTCATCGGCGTCGCACCGGCAACTTTCAGGACCATGGTATTACCGCAGGCCAGGCACAGCGGCGCCATCCAGCCCATGGGAATCATTGCCGGAAAGTTGAAGGGAGTGAGACCGACAAAAACTCCAAGCGGT
The DNA here is from genome assembly GCA_020860865.1 of Planctomycetota bacterium. Lineage (GTDB taxonomy): Bacteria > Planctomycetota > SZUA-567 > SZUA-567 > SZUA-567 > JAJBSZ01. The sequence goes on from JAJBTL010000136.1 coordinate 2,794, forward strand.
TCGCGGTACAGTACCGTGTCGTAGCCTATTGAGGCATCCATGAGGGAGTCGCCCATCAGCAGATTGCAGATCCCTGTGGCGTGCTCGGTCGCTTCCTTCGCCTTGAGGACATCGCCTTGTGATTCGGCCCAATTTTTGCCGTGCTCCTTCGCGCAGAGCATGGTCAACTCGTCCATATGCTTTTCAATCAGATTACGGACATTAAAAAGAACCTGGGCCCGCTTGATCGGGGGAGTAGCCGACCAGGGACCATACGCCTTGTGGGCGGACTCGACCGCCGCCTTGACCTCCTCCGGTGTGCAGCGGGGCATTTTCCCCTGCAACTCGCCCGTGGATGGATTGTACACTTCATAGTACTTGTCCGTCTGGGACTCCATATACTTGTTATTCAAGTAATACTTGAGTGCCTCGGTCATTCCGCGCCTCCTCCAGGTAAAATTTTCAACCATGATATTTCAATAGGGTAAAAAATGCCTGTCCCTGTTCGGTGACAGGTCATGAGAAACTTCTAAAAAGTTTTATTGCCGTTCTAGTGTCCGACCGGCACGCCGGAGCATAGTGCCACTGCGTCGCCGGATGCTATTACCCCACCGGACACAACACGGGCAAACACGCCATGACGCGGCATAATGCAATCCCCCATGCTTTCATAGATTCGGCATCGGCTATGGCATACTTTACCGAACTGGGAAAGTTCCAGGGCTGCTTCGCCACAATTCAACCTGTCGCCAATCGCCATGGCAGTGAAGTCGACGCCCGATATCACCAGGTTCTCGCCGAAATCCCCAAACGCCACTTCGGCACCGCGCGTTCTGAATTCTTCGATTCGCTCGAATGGCAGGATGCTGACCTGCCGGTGCCAGTCTCCGGCATGGGCGTCTCCCTCCAGGCCGTGTCCGGCACGCAGAGTCGCCCGGGTCCGGATCGTCTTCGGTGTTCCTTTGGCCGGACTTGTACAGATCGCTTCTATTCGTGACATCGTTCTATCCTCCGATCCGATACATGGGGACATCGCCGAGACCGGCGCCGGTTTCGAGTGAGAACTCGTGATGGGCCGGCTTGGCCGCAACCGCCTGGCGAATGAGCGCGGCAAGCGTGTCGTCGCTGGCCCCATTCCATAGAGGAATGCCAAGTTCCACCCCGTGATTGTGGTGGAGGCAGGTTTTTAGAAAACCGGTCGACGACAGCCGAATACGATTGCAGGTATTGCAGAACTGCTCGCTCACCGCGGCTATATATCCGATTTTCGCCGCGTGCCCATTCACTGTATAGTACACTGCCGGGCCGTTCCCGAAGCGACCCGCAGCCAGCTCGACACTGCCGAAGCGTTTCTCGATGATTCTTTTTACCTCCCGCATGGACAAGCCCGAAAAGCTTCGTCCCTGACCAATGGGCATGAGCTCGATAAAGCGGACATATATCCCCCGCTCCAGGGCGAACTCCAGAACGGGAATGATATCGGCTTCGTTTATTCCCCGTAGAGGCACCATGTTCAGTTTGATGTTGAGTCCAAGCCGGCAGGCCAGATCGATGTTACGGAGTATGCGGGAAACCTTGAGCTTCCTTCCCGTGACCTTGCCATAGGTAGCGTCGGAGATGGCATTGAGGCTGACATTGACGCCGTCCAGGCCCATATCCGCCAGTTGAGCGGCGTGGCGGTCCAGGGTGGATGCGTTGGTTGTCACGGTCACGCAGGCGACATTTTCTTCCCTTTTGAGATTTTCTAAAATTCGTGTCGCCTCCGGATGGAGCAACGGTTCTCCACCGGTAATTTTAAAGTTTCCGACACCAAGGCGGGAAAATATGCGACATAGGCGAAGAATTTCGCTGGTGGACAAACTGCGTTCCGTGCCATGGCAACGAGACAGGTCGGACGGCATACAGAAGGGATAGGCGTAATTACATTGGTGGGTCAAAGAAACGCGGATATATTCGATTCTCCGCCCCAGGCCATCCTTGAGAGGTTCATGCATCGGACCGTCCCTCTCCTCAATCCGATTTCCGCCGGTAGTCTCCACTCTTCCCTCCTGTCTTCCGGAGAAGCCGGATACCGAATATTTCCATTGCCTTGTCGATGGATTTACACATGTCATATATGGTCAACAAGGCGGTGGTGACTCCGTTCAATGCTTCCATCTCAACGCCGGTACAATACCGGCACCACACTGTACAGGTGGCGAATATGCTTTCGTCCTCGATGACGAACTCGATTTCGCAGCCGCTCACAGGAATGGGATGGCAGAGGGGGATGACGCTGGAAGTCTTTTTCACCGCCATTATGCCTGCCACCCTGGCCACGGCCAGGGCGTCGCCTTTTTTCAGGCTATTGGCACGGACGGCGGCAACAACCGCCTTCGACATCCGGATACGACCTTCCGCCATAGCGCTCCTGTCCGTTTCGGGCTTGGCCGAAACATCCACCATGATCGCCTTGCCGTCGTCATCCAGATGACTGGACATATCAGGCTCCTTTTCCGAAGGAACATTCGGGATAGCGGCATTCGGAACAGGTGAGACAAAGGCCACCGTGCCAGAGGCTGCGCACCTCCTTTTTACTGATGATGTCGCCGGCGATCACCCGTGGAAGCATGAGATCGAAGACTGTCGTCTGTGCGTACATCACGCAACTGGGCAGGCCCATAACTGTCTGCCCTCCCTTGTACGCCAGGAGGAACATGGCCCCGGGAAGGACCGGCGCTCCATAGGTGACGATATCGGCTCCGTATTCACGGATAGCTGTCGGAGTGAGGTCGTCTGGATCGACACTCATCCCTCCGGTGCAAATGATGATGTCGGCAGCGGAAAAGTCGTTCATCGCCTTATGGATCATCTCCAACGAATCATCCACAATGGCGTGTCCCACAATGTCGCACTTGAACTGCGCCAGCTTGGCGAAAATCACTTCGGAAAATGTATCCTTGATTCTGCCGTGATACACCTCGCCGCCGGTGGTGACAACGGCGGCGCTCAGTTGGCGATAGGGCTTGATCCGGAACAGCGGCTGGCCGGCGCTCGCCCCAATATTTAACGCAGCGGCGATCTTTCGCTTTTCAATGACCAGGGGGATAACGCGCATGCCCGCCAATTTGTCTCCCTTTTTTACCGGGTAATTGGTGTGACGGGTGGCGATTATCATCTCGCCCAATTGGTTTATTTCGTTCAGAGAATCCATTTCCAGTTTGAGGACGCCGTCCACATCGGCAAAAAGATCTATTTTGCCCTCTTTAACTTCGGAACGGGAAATATGCGTGTTGCCGCACAGGAAATACAGCGCTTCCGCCGCTTCATTCTCATGAAGCATGTCCGCATTGTTCTCCCACACGTACAGTGTGCGTTTCCCGAGGGAAAGCAGGGGCTCGATATCCTCGCGTTGGACGACATGTCCCTTTTTAAAAGCCACCCCCTTCTCCACGCCCCGAACAATACGGGTGATGTCATGGCAGATAACATGACCGACGGCTTCATTGATGTCCAAAAGCTTCATGACGTTCTCCCGAATGTTTGTTTTCTTTTACCTATGGCGCTCTTTCGCCCCGCCTGCCCGCGCCCGAATGATTGACCCATCGTGGTGCTGTGAGAGTAGAAGGTACGCCAGGCATAGGCCCGGCGGAAACGACGGGAGCAATGGGTGTGCGGGTGATGGCGGATTTGATGATGCCGGGTTTATTGAATCCGTAATAAAAAGCTGAGAAGATCAGGAAAACCGCTTTGGACCACGGTCAATTCCATGTCGATTCCCGTGTATCTTTCACTACGGAGCGAATCGTGCGGCAAAGCGATTCGTCGTCCTATTCGCCTTCCGGCAGGCTCCAGTTAAAGAATCCAAGATACGGCTGGGCCGCCCGTTTCCTGAAGTCGTCCATATCCACCGTAGACCAGTCGTAGACGCCCTGGCCGGTCTTCTGGCCAAGATTTCCGGCCTCGCAGCGTGAGCGAATATAGTCCTGTGCTTTGGTGGCGTGACATAATTCCGGATAGAGGTAATCGTGAATAATGACAATCATGTCAAGGCCGGCATAATCGAAATGTTCAAACAGGCCGATGGAAGTATAGCGCGGTACGAAACTGTATTTCAGCGTTTTATCGATATCTTCGGGGGTGGCGATACCTTGTTCAATCATGTACACGGCTTCGCGGTACAAGGCATGCTGCAGGCGATTCCCTATAAAGCCGGGAGCCGGCTTTTTCATGACCACCACCTTACGCCCAACGGATTCCAAAATATCATACGCCGCCCTGATGGCTTCGTCGCTTGTGTGTTGACTGCCGACCAGTTCAATGGAGGGGACAAGGTGTGGAGGGTTCCAGGGATGAGCGCCGACCAGCTTGTCTTTTTTCACAAAACCCTCGGCAAGATCATCCGCCGAGATGGCGGATGTCGACGATGCCAGCGCCTTGTATCTATGACAGTGTTTCTCAACCAGCGCGTAGACGCTGTGCTTGACGTCAAGCCGCTCGAATACGCTCTCGAGAATGAAATCGGTATCCGCGATATCTTCGTACTTCTTGCTGATGGTGAGAAGTTTCGCGCACGCGGCAGCCTGTTTTTCCGTGACCAGGCCCTTGGTGATGAGATCCTTGAAGCATTCGTCATAGCGGGTTTTGCCGGCCGCTGCCTGCTCGTCGTCAAGGGCCAGCATGGTGGTGGGATAACCGTTGCCGGTAAAAAGCGAGGCCATGCTCGCCCCGATCATCCCTGTTCCAATTATGGCGATGTGATGTACGGAATCCAACTTCATGGCCCTAAGCTCCTTGTTGTAATGGGAATGATACCATGGGGGCGGACAAGATCTTTATGCTTGCGCCAGGAACGGCCATTCCATCAGTTCCATTGGTATTGCCGTCTTGTTGAAGCGGGCGACCAGTGCCTGATAATCCTCCGGGCGATCCGCGTCGATAAGTATGCCCTGATCCAGTACCGAAATATCGGTTTTCCCGCCGAACAGCTTTCTAATAGCCGTACGTAAGCCGCCTTCGCCGTCATGCGCCAGCAGCGCATCGATGGCATTGCCTGCGAAAAGGACGGGATGGCCGTGTTTTCGTCCCATGTAGGAGGGATGAACAACCTGGGACCCGGTCGTAATGAGAGCCTCGATTTGACTGCGTAACGTCTCCACCGTGATAAGAGGCATGTCTCCGGGCTGAATAAAGAATGCATCGCACTTGTTACGCAAATAGCGCAGACCCAGTTTGAGGGAGTCGTACATCCCGGTCGTTTGATAATCGGGATTATGGATTGTGACTGCCCCGCATTTTTCGACGACCGGCGCCAGGAGATGACGGTTATGCCCGGTGACGACCACCACGGTCTCGGCGCCGCCCTCATGGAGTTTGTCCACCACGTGCTCGATGATGCTCTTGCCGCCAAGCGGCAGGAGCGGTTTGAAGCGGCCCATGCGGGACGAGCAGCCTGCCGCCGCGACCAGGGCCGCAACGTTCAGTGTCATGCTCCGACCTTTCCGGCCAGGTAATTGAAGCATTTGATCACGTTGGTGCGTTGAATGTATTCCATCATCTCGTCCTGACCGATGTCCACCGGGAAGCGATCGGCGAAGCTGATGGTGGCGATGCATTCTTCGAGATTCATGCCTTCCGCCATAGCCTTGCCGACGGCGGCAAGCCATTCATAAATGAAAGCAATCTGCTCCTGGATATAGGCCTTGCCGACAACGGGTCCGTGGCCGGGGACGATGGTATCGACATCCAGGGTATAGATGAACTTGAGTGACGTTATGAGTTCATCGATGTTGGCGGAATGAAGCCAAGTCTGGCACCCGGAAAAAATTGTGTCGCCGACAAAAACCACCCGCTCCTCCGGAACATGAACCGCAATCTGCGAGTCGGCGTGGCCGGGGGTATGGTACATCCGAAAGGTATGGCCGCCCACCTTCAGCGTCATGTTCTCACTAAAGGTAATTTGAGGCATGTTGACGATATAGTCCTGGCGGGATGGCATCTTTTTCAGTCCTTCCGGATCCTGCCGGGTGAGGACGTCGACGCTATAATCGTACCCGTCCATGTCTCCGGGAACCAGGAAGAAGGCGTCTTTCATTTTCTCATGCCCTATCACCGGGCATTTGCCGGCAAACCAGTGATTGCCGAAAATGTGATCGATATGGGGTTCGGTATTTATGAGATATTTGATAGGGCCGCGTTTTTCGGCAGCCATTGCGCGTTGTCGATAAACACCGCGCCTTCGCTGGTAAAGACGATACTCGGATTACAACCGCGAATTTCTGTCTCGGTATAGATGTTAGGGGTGATTTGCTCCATGGCAGTCCTCTTTTTTTTTGCTGGCGGGGTATAGCGCTTCTACTTCCCGGTAGCCTTGGCATAGGCTTCCCCTAAAACATGCTTCACCCATACGCGGATCATTTCGCGGCGGTATCCGGCGGTGGCTCTCGCATCGGAAATGGGATTGCACGCTTCGCCTGCCGCGACGGCGGCCTTGGCAATCAGCTCATCATCCAGCTTGTTACCGGTCAGCATGCTTTCCACGTCAGGAACGCGGAGCGGAACCGGAGCAACCGCGCCAAGGACAAGCCGCGCTTCGGTAACGGAACCGTGTGAATCCACCCGCAAACGCGCACCCACGCCGACAATCGCGATATCGGTATCACCACGGATTGCGTACTTTTTGTAGGCGGTTCCATTTTCCTTCCCGAAATTGGGGATGGTGAACCCGACAACAACCTCGCCCCGCTCCAGAACGGTCTTGCCCGGTCCGGTGAAGAACTTTTCGAGGAGAACGTCCCTGTCGCCCTTTGGCCCTCTGATATTGACTAAGGCATAAAGGACCATAATGCAGGGTACGGTATCCGCGCTTGGCGAGGCGTTGCAACTGTTGCCGCCTATCGTACCGATGTTCCTGACCTGCATGCTGGAGACGTGGCCCGCGCCGTTCTTCACCACCTCCCAGGCTCCGGTAAGGATATCCGACTTGGAAATATCCATCAGCCTGACCATGGCGCCAAGTTTGAGGCCATCGTCGACTGTGTGAATCCTGGAGAGCTCCTTGACTTGATTGAGACTTACCACCGCTTTGGGCTTGACCAGGCGATTACGCATCTTGACCACGAGGTCGGTCCCGCCGGCGAGAAGCCTGGCATCGGGTCCATATTCATTCATCAAATGAACGCACTCGTCCAACGAAGACGGTTCGAAATAGTAATCGAATTTCATGCCTTTCCTCCTGCAAGCATTTGGTCGCGGGCCGCTTCGACCGCTTCAACGATTTTGACGTACCCGGTGCATCGGCACAGGTTCCCGTGCATACCCTCCCGGATATCGTCCTCGGTGGCGTTGGGGTTTTCGTCGAGTATGGCTTTCGCGGCCATGATCATGCCCGGTGTGCAGAAGCCGCACTGGATGGCGAAGTGGTCGATAAATGCCTTTTGCAAGGGATGGAGGCCGTTGTCGCCCTCGAGCCCTTCAATGGTGATGATAGTGGCATCCCGCGCCTGCCCGATAAGTAACGAGCAGCACTTGACCGCCTTGCCGTTCATGATGATGGTGCAGGCGCCGCAGTTGCCGTCCTCGCAGCCCTGCTTGGCGCCGGTGAGGTTCAGGTCGTCGCGAAGGACTTCCAGTATTGTCTTGTGGGGCTCGACATGGATGTTGTATGGCTTGCCGTTGACCTCGAAAGCCACGTTGATGGTATTCACGTCCGCGGTCCTCATTTCGTGCACTCCTTCAACTTGATGAGTTCCAGAATCCTTTCCGCCGTCATGGGCATGACGGTGGGGCGAACCCCGCCCGCCTTGTAGACCGCGGCCGCAATGGCGGGACCGACGGGAATGGTAATCGATTCGGCCATACCCTTGGCGTTATACGGTCCGTCGGGAAGCGGATCCGGCGAGATCATCCTGTCGAAATCCTTCTGCAACGGCGTTTCCAGGAAGGTGGGACCCGATAGTCCACAAAGTTCGAGTTCACCATCCTGCCGTCCTGGTACAGATGGCCGTCCAGGACCGAGAAGCCAAGGGCCATGATGACGCCGCCGTCGATCTGGCCTTCGACCAGCTTGGGATTGATGGGATTGCCGGTATCGGCGGTGCTCACCAGCCTGAGAAGCCTGATTTGGCCGGTTTCAATATTGACGGCGATCTCGACGCCGATGGCGCTGTATTGATACCAGTTCCACATCCGGGGAGTGCGGCCGTCTTCATAGCCAGGACCGGACCAGGGAACGGCGGGCGCCGGACAGAAGACGCCACGGCCTCTCACCGGCGTCCCTTTCAGAAGACCCCAGGTCTGTTGCGTGAAGAAGGAGAACGGCTCGAAAAGGTCGCCGATGGCGATTTCTTCGGTATTAGAGCCGACGATATGGGCTTTGCCATGTTTTATGGTGACCTGCTTCGCCGCGACACCCACCTTGCGGCCGGCGGCTTCCTTCAATTGGGATATGGCATCGGCGCAGGCAATGAGAACGGCGTTGCCGGCGGTATAGGTTGTGCGGCTGGAGGCGCCGAAATTGTCGTAGGGCGTGCGGCCGGTGTCCGCCCGGGTTATCTTTACCGTTTCAATCGGGACCTGGAACTCCGTGGCGACCATTTGCTGGAGGGTTGTCTGTACGCCCATTCCCTGCTCATCCACGCTGAGAAGCAGCTCTATGCTTCCGTCGCTGTGGACCAGGACATCCGCTTCCGAACGGCCGAGAGGCGTATTCTGCTTGCCGCCGATGGCGACGCCGCGGCCTCTCCGCCAAGGACCGGGTTCCTGCTCGCAGGGTTCGTCGATCCTGATAGCGTCCGCCACAAGCCTGAGACAGGTGGCGACGCTGCAACTGGTCAACTTCTCTCCGTAGGCATTCTCCTCGCCTTTTTGGACCAGGTTCTTCAAGCGAAGATCGACCGGGCTCATGCCCAGTTTTTCCGCAAGAACATCCAGAAGATTCTCCATCGCCCATTCGGATTCGGGACATCCCAGCCCGCGATACGGTGCGCAGGGCATGGTGTTTGTCGCCACGGCATAGCTATCCCCGAACACATGCGGCACCCGGTACACGCACACCAACCCGGAACCGGACAGCCGACCGTCATAAACGTTGTTCATGGATGCGCCGGTGTTTTCCACCAACTTGAATTCTTCGGCCACCAGGGTGCCGTCCTTCTTGGCACCCAATTTCAGATGCGTCCAGGCTGGCCAGTTTGATGGCGATGACGTGTACATTTCCTTGCGAGAAAGGATGAAGGACACTGTGCGCCTGGTTCTGAGCGCCATGAGCACGGCCAATGGTTCGATGGTGGGGAATAAACGATTACCAAAGCTCCCGCCCTGGAACGGCTGGATGACCCTGACCTTGGATTCGGGGAGGAAGGGGAACATGGTGCAGATTTTGGCCTTGACGACACCGTGGGCGCCGCAGCCGTTGGAGTAAATGGTGACGCCGCCATCCGCGTTGTACTCGACGATAGCGCCGTTGCGTTCAATCTGCGATGCCGACTTTTTGTCGTTGTTGTATGTTTCTTCGACAATAACGTCGGCTTCCTTGAAGCCCGCTTCCACGTCGCCGACCTTCAGCTTGTAACTGCCGAGGATATTCGGCCCGTCGGGTTGGACGCCCTGGTATCCCGGAGCGATTCCCAATGCGGGATCGATGACCGGAATCGCGTCTTTCCGCATGGCTTCCACGTTGTCGGTGACGTATGGCACGGGCTCGTATTCGACTTCAATCAACTCGAGGGCCTGCTC
>JAJBTL010000288.1:0-2577 GCA_020860865.1 Planctomycetota bacterium
GTCCTGATTCCCGACCGTTTCCAGGACGACTTTTCCGCCGAGGAGCGCCGGTGCATTTATCTCCACGAACTCACGCACCTGAAGCGGCGTGACTCCTGGCTTCTCCTCATGGCGGCGGCGTACCGTTGCCTGGTCTGGTTCACGCCGGCGAGCAGGCAGGCTCTTGCCCGCATCCAGGAAGGGATAGAAATTGCCTGCGACCGCGCCGTCCTCAAACGGTCCGGCGTCCGCCAGTTTTCCTATGCCGAACTGATTCTCAAGGCCCAGGTCCAGGGGACGTCGTTGGCGCCTGGTTTTTCCGCCGCCGGCGTCGCCGAGGTCAGAGCCAGGATTGAGGAGATTGTCGGCGCGGGAAGCCGCGCTCCCCGGAGTATCCGCGAACGGGTGTGTCTGGCGCTGTTCGCGGCGTTCCTCTTCGGGGCCGCCGCCTACGGTTATACCCTGCACTCCGAGTATGACCGAAAATGGTGCGACGCCGTCGCGCCATTCCACAATGGCGGACAGATAGTGGAACTGGACAACGGACTGACAGTCCGCATGACCTACACCTTTATGTGGCGGGGCGCCCTGAACAGTTACGGCTCCGCCTACAGCGAATTGGTGAAGGACGCGGTCATCGCCGTGCCGGGTGGCGGGAGTGTGACAGTGGTAGCCACACCGAGTCGGTACTCGCTGTAACGTCGGGCTCTTTGATGGTGTGCCTTTCCTGCCAGCGCGGCCACGAAACGTGAGGCCTACACGGATCAATCCAACGGAATCATGCATCCATACGCAAAAAAGCGGCGAAGGCCATGCGCCTTCGCCGCTTCGTTATACTGTGGTGGAGATGAGGGGAGTCGAACCCCTGGCCTTCGCATTGCGAACGCGACGCTCTACCAACTGAGCTACATCCCCTTGAAATATGAGCTACCAATCCTAGCGCCGGGCGCGGCGTGTGTCAAGGGAAAACCGTCTCCCGTCCGCTCCGGCGACGTGTGCGTCGACCCTCTTTTACCGCCTCGGGCCACGGTCGCGGCCGCCACGGGGCGGAGCCGGTTTCCGGGGCTGGACCACGTAGGTTTCGCCGCGTTCTTCCATGATGACGGCCTTCCGGGACAGGCGGACCTTGCCGGACGGGTCGATTTCGATGACCTTGACCTTGAGGGGGTCGCCCTTCTTGCAGAAGGATTCAGTCGTTTCGACCCGGTTGACATCGAGTTCGGAGACGTGGCACATGCCTTCGGTGCCGGGGAGGATTTCGACGAAGACGCCGAAGTCCCGGACGTCGGTGACGACGCCGTCGTAGACCCGGTTCAGTTCCGGAACTTCAATAAGGCCTTCGATTTTCTTGACAGCCTTGGCCAGGGTGTCGCCGTCCGGGGCGCAGATGGTGACGACGCCGACGCCGGACGAATCGTCGATGTTCACTTCGACGCCGCACTCTTCCTGGATGCTCCGGATCATCTTGCCGCCGGGGCCGATTATCTTGCCGACCATGTCCTGCGGCACCTTCATGGAGTGGAGCCGGGGAGCGCGCGGGTTGATTTCCTTCCGGGGTTCCGGGATGCACTTGGTGATTTCGCCGAGGATGTGGAGGCGGCCTTCCTTGGCCTGGGCCAGGGCCTTCCGCATCGTTTCGGTGGAAATCCCCTTGACCTTGATGTCCATCTGGAGGGCGGTGATGCCGTCCTTGGTGCCGCAGACCTTGAAGTCCATATCGCCGTAGTGGTCTTCGTCGCCGAGGATATCGGTGATGATGACCGGGTCCTTGCCCTGGTCCTGGATAAGGCCCATGGCGATGCCGGCGACCGGCTTCCGGATGGGAACGCCCGCGTCCATGAGGCCGAGGGTGGCGCCGCAGACGGACGCCATGGAGGACGAGCCGTTCATCTCGAGCACTTCCGACACGGCGCGGACCGCGTAGGGGAAACCGCCGTCGTGGGGCATGACCGGCTCGAGGGCGCGCTGGGCCAGCATGCCGTGGCCGATTTCCCGGCGGCCGGGGCCACGCGGCATCTTCGCTTCGCCGACGGAGAAGCCGGGCGCGTTGTAGTGGAGGTACCACATTTCTTCATAGGGTTCCCGGAGGCCGTCGACTTCCTGGGCGTCCTGTTCTGAACCGAGGGTAATGGTGACGAGGGCCTGCGTTTCGCCACGGGTGAAAAGGCCGGAGCCGTGGGTCCGGGGGAGGACGCCGACGCGGCAGTCGATGGGGCGGACGGTGAAGTTGTCCCGGCCGTCGACGCGGGTGCCTTTCTGGATAAGGTCCCGGATGACTTCCGTCTTGACCATGCCGGCGGCGGCCTTGACTTCCTTCTCGGTCGGCCCGCCTTCCTCTTCCGGCTTGGCGATTTCGGCGACGGCTTCGTCGACGAGGGCGCGGGTCGCTTCCCGGCGGCCGAACTTGCCTTCGGTGCAGAGGGCGGCGGCCATACGTCCGCCGATGAGGTTCCGGACGGCATCGAGGCAGGACGGCGGTTCCGGCGGCGTGACCTGGATCTTTTCCTTCCGGCCGGCCTTGTCCACGAGTTCATTGATGAGGGAGGATCTTTGATTGACGACTGAGTTCCCAAGCATGAGGCGTTCGAGGATGTAGGA
>JAJBTL010000288.1:2587-12385 GCA_020860865.1 Planctomycetota bacterium
TCTTGTCCAGTTCGTTTGGCGGGAAGACGATGAGGTCGGCATTGATCATGCCGATGCGGACGGCGCCAATCGGACCTTCGAACGGCAGGTTCGAGAGGGAAAGGGCGGCGGAGGCGCCGATGATGGAAAGAATGTCCGGGTCGTTCTGCATGTCGGCCGAAAGGACGATGGACTGGATAAGCACTTCGTCGACGAAGCCGTCCGGGAAGAGCGGGCGGATGGGCCGGTCGGCCAGGCGCATCGTCAGGATTTCCTTGGTGGACGGGGCTTTTTCCCGTTTGAAGAAGCCGCCCGGGAACTTGCCGGCGGCGTAGGTCTTTTCCCGGTAATCGACCATCAGCGGGAAGAAGTCCTGGTCGGCGAAGCGCGGCGGCGCCGTGGTGGCGGCGGAGAGGACGACGGTTTCCCCGTACTGGACGACGGCCGATCCGGCGGCCTGTTTGGCGAGAAGGCCGGTGGAGAGGCGAAGGGTCCTGCCGCCGATCACGCGTTCGACGACCTTTTCCTCAAGTTTCAGTTCCATGGTGGTTCTCCTGTATTTTTTCCTATTTGGTGGTTTCTCATTGTGGTGATTGGCCGATTGGCGGTTGGCACCGGGCGCAACGTGTTCGGTAGATACCATTCGAACGCATCCCGGAGCGGCTGGCCCGGCGGCGAAAGGGAAGAGGACGGCCGGAATTTCAGGCTGGTTACCCTGGTATACCAAAGCCACTTTGACTTTCGATAAACGTCATTCCCAAGCCTGAAGCGCGCATGGAGGTAACAGGTTCAAAAAACCGAATTTCCAGCGCGCTTCAGTATAAATCAGGAAGCGGGCCTGTAAAACGCAGAAGCCGCACGGCCAAGGCCGGGCGGCGGATGCGATGCCGTTCGGGTATGCAAGAGGCGGTTGAGACGCTGTCCAGGATGGAAAAACTCCTGTGGAAAACCGCTTACGTGCGAAGCGCGACATGCGTCTCTACAACCTGGAGGGCGCCACCGTGAGGCCCGTCAACTCGCGACCGTCCGGCGTTCCCTATTCCTTGGAGCGGATACCGAGTTTACCGATGATGGCGCGGTACCCTTCCAGATTATTCTCGCGAATATAGCGGAGCAACCGGTTGCGGCGGTTGACCATCATCAACAGGCCGCGACGGGAATGTTTGTCTTTCTTGTGGGTCTTCAGGTGCTCGGTGAGGGTGACAATGCGCTCGGTGAGGAGAGCGACCTGGACTTCCGGGCTGCCGGTGTCGCCGTCCTTCGTGGCGAAGGTCTTGATAATTTCGGATTTGCGTTCCTTGCTCATGGTCATGGCGAAAACCTTTCCAATGGTGGTGCTATTCTTCTATCGGTTCGTTCGAACATCCAATTGTACGCGGCCACTTCGAGCCGACAACAAAAAACCGTCGGTTCCGAGACCGGCGGGCCCTTATACCAAAGCCACTTTAACTTTCGGGAAACGTTTATCCCAAGCCTGAAGCGCGCATGAAGGTTACGGGATCAAATAGCCGATTTTTCAGCGCGCTTCAGTATATACCAGACTCCTTTAGGCTTTCGGGAAAACGTCAATCCCAAGCCTGAAGCGCGCGCGAATAACATGGGGCGAAATAACCGAATTGACGTGCTTCAGCATACCACGAGAGCAAGGCTGAATACGGAATTATAGGATTTCGCCACCGGCTGTCAAGCCTTCACTCCGGCTGCAACACGACCGGCGGCACAGTGTCCGGCTGGAACGGTTCCGCGTCGGCGGCGGCGGGTTCGTCCGTGGCGGCGGGCCGGCCGAGGATGTCTCTGGTCCATACCCGGGTGGCCTGCATGTAGTCCCGGAGCGGCGGCCACGAATCGAGGTTCCGCGCCCGCACTTCGTCGGCGTGGGCCGAGGCATCGTTCCCCAATTTCCAATGGGCCAGCGACCGCCAGTAGTAGGCGGCGCCGAACGAGGGATTCCGGTCCATTATCTGATCGAGATCGTGGACCGCTTCCGCATATTTCTCTTGCTCGAACCGAGCCCGGGCCCGGCCAAGCATGCCGAACTGCCACATGTCGCCACTGGCGTAACTCATAAAGGCAAGCGCTTCGTCGAATTTCGTCTCGGCGGCGGCGTTCCGGTGGCAATTTTCCATAAACAGCGATTCGCCCTCGACGAGGAGTTGCGCCACCTTGAGGTTGGCGAAATCGGACGGCATTTTCGATTCGAGAGACGACATCAACGTCGCCGCGTGACCGGCCCGTTCCAGCGCCTGGGTCGGTCGGAGGGAGCGCATCTCCATATAGGCGGAACGGAGTTCATTGCGGACGAGGATTTCAATCTGCGCCGCTTCGGCCAGGCGGACGCGCTGAATATGGGCATGCCAGAGCATGATGACCGCCACGACGACGGCGCCGCCGATGATGAGGGGCACAAGGATAATCCCCTTGCCGAATTCGGCCAGCGGTTCGTCGTGCGGATTGGGCGCTTCCGGTTTGGCTGATGTCGTCATCGGAAATTTCCCCTGAACGGCTGGGAAGGTGCACGTCCCCCGTCATGGTGCGGCCGGCCGGCCGGTGCGGGAATGGATCGCCGCGATAACGGCGGCGAATCCACACACCATGTCACTATACCGTAAACACCCGGTGGTGGCAAGCGGAACGCCGGCCACCACCGTGAAAGTGAAGACATTGCGGAGGAACGTCAGGCGCGTGTTGGCGGACGACGTCGACAGGGCGCGCCGGTTATTTCCCGGCGCTGTTGAATTCGCGGACCGCGTCCAGGAGCGCCGCCATGTTGGCGGTGGGCGTCCGGGCCTGGACGTTATGGATGGCGTTGAAGACAAAGCCGCCGCCCGGCGAAAAGATGCGGCAGCGGGACAGGACCTCGTCCCGCACTTCCTCCGGCGTGCCGAACGGGAGCGTCTTCTGGGTGTCGACGCCGCCGCCCCAGAAGACGATGCGGTCGCCGTAGGTCTTTTTCAGGTGTTCCGGATCCATGCCGGTGGCGGAACACTGGACCGGGTTGATGATGTCGAAACCGGCTTCGATAAAGGCGGGAAAAAACGACTCGACCGCGCCGCACGAATGTTTCAGGGTTTTCCACGGCGTATTCGCATGTATCCAGTCGTTGACGCGGCGGTAATACGGTTTGTACAGATCGAGGAATGTCTCTTTCGAACAGAACGTGCTTATCTGGGTGCCGAAGTCGGTGCCGCAGACAAAGACGACGTCGTAGGCGCCCGGGCCGACGGTCTTCAGGATGCGCACAAGATTCTCGACCGCGACCGTGGCCTGGCGGTCGAAAACGGCGTGGATGAATTCGGGACGGGCCGCCACCGACATGTACCATTCGGCAATGTCCCTGATGCCTTTCGGCTCCTTCAGGAACATGGCCGGGACGTTGGCGATGTCGCCGAAGGCGGTGCCAGGGAGGCCGGCGATGACGGCGCGGCCGTGGGAACGGGCTTCGTCCCGGTTTTTCAGGAGGACGGCGAGGTCGTCGTCGGTGAGGGCGTTGAATTCCTCCGTGTTGTCGTCAGGGTTCGGATCGTCTTCGTCGAATTCGCCCTGGCGGACAATGGCGTCGAAGAAATAGCCGCTGGCCGGCATGCGGGCGCTTGGCGGTGCGGACCGGTCGCCCTGAGGGTAGGTGACGGCATCGCCGTTCGGCAGCATGTCGACGGCCATTTTGCCGGGGATGAGGACGTCCTGGCCCCACGGCGTGCGCCATTCCTGCCAGGTGCCATCGACCGGGATGCCGAACATGGTGGCGAGGGGATGGCAGATGGCGGTGTCGACGCCCATGGCCTCGGCCAGGTCGTCTTCTATGTAGCCAAGCATCTGGAACGGTTCGTGGACAAAGATCAGGTGTTCGTCGAGGCCGTAGTGACGCCGCAATTCGGCGACGACGCTGCAATGGATGCCGGAGCAACTGGTCCCGCCGAAATCTAGCGCCATGCGGGCTGGCTGGCGGTGGTTGATGGAATCAAGGATGACGTCCCGGCTCGAAGTGGCCATGGTATTTCCTCCAGGAAAGAGGGTGGTTGGATGCCTGACCGGCCGAAGCGGCCTGTCATGGCACGGGCTTATAGGGAAGTATACAATATCTTTGTCCAAACGGGCGGGAAAAACCCGTTCTCCTAAAGGTTGGAACGGATTTCATACCGCCTTGTTATCGTCTGTAACGGCGCCGCATTTTCTGCCGGGCAGGTTTTGCCGGGAATGGAAATTCGCCGCGCCCGACGCCGTGATTTCCTGGTAAAAAACCGCCGTCCCGGTCGGTCTCCGCGGCGTCTCCTAGACGGTTGAAACACGGGACGATACACATCCGGGCGCGGATGACGGCACACCGGTCCCACAGGCGAATCGCCTTGACGATCGGTTGGTGGCATTTGGATTGTAAGTGTAATCCATAACGGTGGAACGCGGTTTTTTCTTGGAATGCCACCTGGGAGGATTAATCATGCTGCCGATTCAGAGCCAGTACAGTTCTTATCTTTCACGCTATTCCGTCGCCGGCAACGGGTCCGGAAATACAACCTCCGCCCTTGCCGAGAAGTTCGCCAAAGTCGCCAAGCAGGCGACGACGACAGGCACCGACGCGACCGATGCAACCGACGCGACAGCGGCGTCCACATCCGTAACCATTTCCGCCTCCGCGTCCACCACCGGCGCGGACGCCGCCGGCGCCCAGGAGCAGACGCTGGAGCAGTTCAAGAGCGAATTTTTCGCCTGGCTCGACACGGTTCCGATTCACCCGTCCCAGGCCAATGCCCACCATTCCTTTTCCATCCATGACAATGTCTTCCAGAAAATGATGGACGACCCTGAATACAACAAGGCGATCCGCGATGATATCGTTGGCGGGTTGTCTTCGGATTATTCCATCGCCAATCCGGCCTTTTCCTACGCTTCATGGGATGAAAACGGCGAGTATCACGGCGCCGCCGGCGGTTCGGCCCACCTCGGGAAGTACGAAGCCATGAGCGCCGGCGCGAACTGGAAAAAGGATGGGATATCGATTCGCAAGGAGGCCGAGGCCAAGGAAAACGAGAAAAAAGCCGAGGAGAAAAAGGAAAAGCGGAAAGCCGAATTGGAAGAATACCTGAACGAACTGGCTCTGCAACGCCGCCAGATAGCCAGCCAGTCCCAGGAAAAATTCTCCAACTACATGTCCGGCGCCTACCAGATGCCGACAACCAAACCGATAACGCCGACGCCGATGTCGGTGTTTGAAGAATTCTTCATGTAGACCTGATTCGCTGCCGTCATACCCGCCCTTCAGACGTGCACGTCATATGGTTCGTGAAGCAATACCGAGCTGACCAAAGTACTATGGATATCGCCGGCACAACGAGGCAAAGCGAAAAACCCAGTCTTCATACGGTTTCTGCCTATAGATTTTCGACCGCCGTAAATGCATCACTCTTCGAAATGATGACGTCGCCCTGAGTGCCGCCGCGAAGCTGTCGTAGGTTTGGGCGTTTTCCGGTGTGAGAAGATGTCGACGGTGGGACAGGGCTTCGACATTGGCGGCGTTCCAGGTATGGTAGACGCCGCTGAAAATTGTCGTGAGTCGCCGCACCTTGGCCGACAGGGAGCGGTTTTCTCCGACCTGGTTCCCGCCGTGCTGGCGATAGAGAAGCACTGGTTCCGGATCGTACAGGAGCACTCCGCCGACGCCGGAGATCAGTTGATACGCCCACCAGTCATGGTATTTCACTTCCGGCACATCCCCGACACGAATGACATCGCGCGCCGCCCGGTTGAACACCATGGTGTTGCCGCCGCCGATGTTTTGGCAGAGGGCGTTGGCGAACCCGGGCTTTTTATGAAATACCGGGGAAAACCCGATATGCCGATCGTCCGCGTCGATGAGTTCGGTCCGGCCGGAATAAACCAGGGGGATATCCCTGTCGCGACGCTGCAAAGCGGATACGGCGCGGGAAAGTTTGTCCGGAAGCCAGACGTCATCCTGATCGGACCAGGCGAAATACTCTGCCGTGATCCGTTCGTTCCGGAGGATGGTGAGGAAATTCCGCGCAAACCCGGCCGACGGGCCGCGAACAATGGTGATACGTTTCCCCCGGCTCCGGTACTGTTCGATGATGTCCAGCGTTCCATCGCTCGATCCGTCGTCGGAGACCCAGAGTTCCCAGTTGTCGTGGGACTGCTGGTAGAACGACTCCATCTGGCGGTCAAGGTAGCTGGCACCATTGTAGGTGCACATGAGAATTGCCACTGTGGGTGTATGGGAATCTGGCACTGCGGACCTTTGTGGTTGAAGACGAACATGGTGACGATTCACGCTCACGGAGCGGCTTTCGGACTCACGTGGCCAAGTCGTTTGAACGCACGCCAAGCCTCTCGCGGTTGTATGTGCCGTCCAAAACCCGTCGGCACCACCCCTCACGGTTACTGAGGTACCATTCCACGGTTTTACGAATCCCCGATTCGAATGTCTCGAGTGGTGTCCATCCGAGTTCACGGCGAATCTTCGTCGCGTCGATGGCGTACCTGAGATCGTGTCCGGGACGGTCGGCAACAAAGCGGATCTGTTCCTCGTAGGACGTGCCGTCCGGACGCGGCTGCAGGGTATCGAGGATACGGCAGATCTGGCGGACCACGTCGATGTTGGCCCGTTCCGCCGTGCCGCCGATGTTGTACGTCTCCCCGACGCGTCCCGTCGTCGCCACCAGATACAACGCCCTCGCGTGATCTTCCACATACAGCCAATCCCGCACATTCCGGCCATCGCCGTAGACCGGCAGTTCCTTGCCGTCCACGGCGTTGAGGATAATGAGGGGAATCAGTTTTTCCGGAAAATGGTACGGGCCGTAGTTGTTCGAGCAGTTGGTAATGAGCGTCGGCAACCCGTATGTGCGGTGCCACGCCCTGACCAGGTGATCGCTAGCCGCCTTACTGGCGGAATAGGGCGAGGACGGCGCATAGGGCGTTGTTTCGTGGAAATACCCGTCCCCGTCGTCAAGGCTGCCGTAGACCTCGTCCGTTGAAACATGGTGGAAGCGGAACGACGCGCGGTCGGTTGGGGTGAGCGACTGGAAATAGCGTCGCGCCGCTTCCAGGAGACAATAGGTGCCGTTGATGTTTGTCTCGATAAAGGCGTCGGGGCTATCGATGGACCGGTCGACGTGGGACTCGGCGGCAAGATGCATCAGGCAGTCCGGCCGGAAGCTGTCCATGACGCGAGCCACTTCCGCCCGGTCGCAGATGTCAACCTGTTCAAAACAATAGCGGGGCGACTGGCTGACCTCGGCCAGCGAATCGAGGTTGCCGGCGTAGGTGAGTTTGTCCAGGACGCAGAGGGCGTCGTCGGTGGTGTTGATTATGTGCCTGGCAACGGCGGAACCGATAAATCCGGCGCCGCCGGTGAGGAGAATTCTTCTCATTGACAATCCCCTCCCGGAACCGTCGCCGCGCCGAACAGGTCGGTAAATTTCCGGCAGTCCAGTGACGTGTCATACGGATAGGCGAATGTCGCGTCCAGGCGGGAAATTTCGCCAATGCTTTTGTCGGGGGAGATGGATCGGGCGTAGTCGAGAACGGTCCGCCGGGGCGAACCGACATGGAGCGTGCCGGTGATTGAGGACCGGGCCACGCGGATGATGGCGTCGGCGAGAACGGCGACGTCGAGTTTGCTGGTCCACTGGTCCCGGAAGGCCTTGGGAAAGGGAAACGGTTCCGGGCCGAACGACGTCCTGACGACAAGGGAATTTTTGTACATCATGACGGCGCACTCGCCGCCGAGCTTGGTCCAGGCGTACTCGTTGAAGGGAAAAACCTCGTCCTCTTCCCGATACCCGCCTTTGTCGCCGCGAAAGACATAGTCGGTACTGATGTAGACGAGGCGCCAGTTTTTGAGAAGGCAAAGTTTGACAATGTTGCTGGTGCCGATGATGTTGACATCGAGGGCGCGCATCGGGTCGGCCTGGTCAAGCCGGGTGAAGATGTAGGCGGCGGCGTGGATAAGCGTGGTCGAGCCGTCAGCCATGCCCGCGCAGTGAGTGCGCATAGCGGCAAAGTCGGTGACGTCGAAGTCTCGGGATGAGGGGCTGTGAGCGTCCGGCGCAAGCTTTTGGAGTTCAGTCCCCAAGGTGCCGCTTCCGCCGGTTATGAAAAGGTGAGCGGTCTCCGCTGCCATGTACGCACTATCCTTGCACGGTCTGCCGTGTTCGTGGTTAATTGCTCCTAATGGTATTGAATTCTAGACCTCGCGGTGATCGGGTCAAGCGCAATCGCCTGCCAATCACACGCTGGGCAATACATCCCGGGCGATGTCGGCAAGGGCGGGGAGCGCCGCATCCTTTTCCGACAGGATGGGCCGGACGCCTTCCGGAATTGGCCATTCTATATGCAGCTCCGGGCAGTTCCAGGCGATGCCCGCCTCGCTGGACGGATCATAATAGTCGGAACAAAGGTAGAGAAAATCCGCCCGATCCGAGAGGACGAAAAACCCGTGGGCAAAGTCCCGGGGAACGTACAGGGAAAGCCGGTTGTCCTCCGACAGTTCCAGTCCGTACCAGCGGCCGAAATGACTGCTGTCCCGGCGGATATCGACCGCGACATCCCACACCGCGCCGCGTATGACCCGGACCAGTTTTGCCTGCGGTGAACGCGTCTGGAAGTGGAGGCCGCGAAGCACGTGGCGGGAAGACGAGGACAGGTTGTGCTGGACAAATTCGTCGCCGATGCCCTTTTCCTTGAACCAGCTCTTACGATACGATTCCATGAAGAAACCACGGGAATCGGGGAAGAATTTCGGCTCGATAACCATCACTCCGGGGAGGTCTGTTTCTCGTACCAGTGCCATGTCGTTCCTTATGATTCCGCCAGTTCACTGAGATACCGTCCATATGCCGAGTTCCCGATGGCATCGGCCCTTTCCATGAGCTGGGCGCGGTCAATCCAGCCGTTCAGGTAGGCGATTTCTTCAAGGCACGCCACCATCTGGCCCTGGCGGGTCTGGACGGCGTGGATAAAATTCGCCGCTTCGAGAAGGCTCTGCGGCGTGCCGGTATCGAGCCAGGCGACGCCACGGCCCAACTGCGTGACCATGAGGGCGTCACGGTCGAGGTAGAGCCGGTTGAGGCTGGTTATTTCCAGTTCGCCACGAGCGGACGGGCGGACTTCTCTGGCAACATCGCAGACGCCGCGACCGTAAAAATACAGTCCGGGAATGGCGTAGTTGCTTTTCGGCTTTTCCGGTTTTTCCTCAAGTGACATTGCCCGGCCGTTCGCGTCGAACTCGACCACGCCGTAGCGTTCCGGATCGCGGACGCGGTGGGCGAAGCAGATGGCGGCGCCGGGCTTGACCGAGGCGGCGGCGTGCTTGACTGTCCCGCCGATGCCGCTCCCGTAGAAAATGTTGTCGCCGAGCGCGAGAGCCGCATCGTCGCCGTCGAGAAATTCTTCGCCAAGGAGGAAGGCCTGCGCCAGTCCTTCCGGTCTTGGTTGTTCGCAGTAGGAAAGGTCGCAGCCGAAGGCGGAGCCGTCTTCCAGAAGTTTCCGGTACAACGGCAGATCGTCCGGGGAACTGATGACGAGTATGTCCCGAATGCCCGCCAGCATGAGGATGGACAGCGGATAATAGATCATCGGTTTGTCATAGACCGGGAGAAGCTGTTTCGACAGGACGGTCGCCGCCGGCCACAGCCGAGTCCCCAAACCGCCCGCAAGCACAATACCGCGCATGGTTGTCCAGTCTGCTGAAGGGATACTCCGGATGATTGAATCGGCGAAGCGCCGTTTCACCCAAGGAATCGCGGGTACTCGAAGCTGTTCTATAACTTCGGATCGTCGTCGTAGACGAGGAAAAATGGCCGGCAG